>JAPORV010000161.1 GCA_026710055.1 Aestuariivita sp. | reverse complement strand
TTTCTTTTGCAGTGGTATCAAATCAAGGGCCATCCATAGAATTCCCTTTGAATTACCATCACAAGAATTCATCCATTTTAGCAGCTAAGCCCTTCTAATGCCAGTCTGAAGCAAGTAATAGCACGACTTAGTTGTTCAATTTCTTTTTCTAATTGTTCAATGGATGCTTTTGAATTGCTCTGTTGTTTTAATAGTTGATCGTATTGTGCTTTGAGTTGCTCCAGTTCTTTTAACGTCTGATTTTGATTTTCAACGGATTCTTTTAGATTTTGATATTCTTCTAATTCCTTTTTTAATTGATTCAAACGATTTTGAAGCTGTTCCAGCTCTTGGTTGGATATAGTTCCAGTGACATTGGTTGTTGAAACTTGATTGATTTGTGATTCTAGTTGAGCCATTCGTTCTTTTGATTTTTTTAATTCTTCAAGGGCATTGTCCAGTTCCTTTTTTTTGTTTTCAAGTTGTGATGTGATGTTTTGAAGGCTTTCAATTTCTTCCATGATCAGGGTTAATTGAGCTTCTCGATCCTTAATTTCCTTTTGGAATTCTGTATGCAATCCAATCAACTCCAATAATCTGTTTTGTTGCTCGGTATTTTTCTTTTTCAAATCGTCGATATTTTGTCCTTCGATTTTCTCTAATTCTTTTTTCAAATCATCAATTTGGCTTTGAAGACTATTCTGTTCCGCCATGGAATTATCGATGTGTTTTTTTAGACTTTCACTAAGCGATGTCCATTGAATTTGAAGTTCTTGGCGATTTTTTGTAGCCGTTTCAAATTCAGTTTGTAATAAACTGTGTTGATTTTCCAGTGTCTCCACCTGATTCTTCAGATCGGCATTTTCGGCCATGACGGACTTTAATTCTGATTCTAGTAATTGAATGTCTTGAGAAATCTTGTCATAGGTTTCTTGAAGATCGTTTACCAACAAATCATCATCTGAAGAACAGGAGCAGGCAAAAAGGATCAACAGTAAATATGAAACCTTATAAGTCATTGAAAGATGTTTTAAATGAAATGAATATAAGGTTGAAGATATCGTTATTATTCATGGTTCTTTCTGTCGTTTATCGATTTTAATTCACTGTAATTTGATAAGTGTTATCAACCCGTTCATCTTTGTTATCTTCTTTAGTACGAACTTTAATTGTAGTTGTTCCTGCTTTTGATGCAGTTATTACACCTGAATCCGGATCAATAGTTACTATATCCTTATCACTACCCTTACTTATTGTCCATCGAACACCCGTAGGGGAATCTACATATTGGTTTGATACATTCCAATATAAGTATGTCAAAGTGTGGGTATCCCCAACTGCGAATGTTGATGGAATATCTTCAATGATACGAATGGCTGGACCTGCTTTATCAACTCTGATATCATAAGTATCCGTTAAGCTTACATTACCTATACCAGGAGAAAGAGTTGTGAAGGTCAACATAATTTCAGTAGTTCCTGCCCTCTCAGCTGTTAATACACCAGCGTTAGTAATTGAAGCATTTTTGTTTTTACTTGATCCCCAAATTGTGGTTCCAGTTGGTTTAGTGGTTTTACCTACATTATCATAGTAATCAAACTTAAGGGTATAATTTTGGCCAACTATAAATGGATTAGGCAAATCTTCAATGATGTCAACACTAACTGGAATTCCTCGACTAGCGAAAACAAAAATTTCTAATTCTTCAGAAATAATGGTTTCGCCATCGATCGTGGTACTCACTGTAATATTAGAAGATCCTGTGGCCACACCAGTCATTACACCTGTTGATGAATCGATTGTTATTTTGGTGGTATCGGAAGAAGTCCAAGTAACGGTTGCCCCCATTGGTAAATTTACTTTGGTTCCCGTATTGTCAAAGTATTCATAGCCCAAATCATGAGTGTTATTGATTATTATAGAAGGAGTTTCAGGTGGATCAACGATAACAAGCTTTGGCTTAGTAAGTACTGTAAATTTATAAGCATCCTCTTCTTCATCTCTACTATTTGTACCAAATTCTTGAGTCTTAACCGTAATGGTGACCGTTCCTGGGCCGACCGCTGTAACTTCACCGGTCGATGAGTCAACAGTAGCAACGGTTTCATCACTTGAAGACCATATGAGCCCACCAGTGCCAGGGTAGTCAACCTTGTTTCCTGTAGCATTATAATATTCGGCAGCTAGCGGATGGGTCTGACCTTTTTTAAAGCCTTCGGGAATATTTTCTATGATTTGAACTAATGGCCCTGGTATAACAAATGGTCGATATTCGTCAACTAGAAAATTCCCATCAGAATCAAAAGTATACTTTAATTTGATTCTTGTTCGACCACCAACACCTGCCCCAGTACCTTCACCTGGATTCATTGAACTAAAAGTAATTCGACCATTACTATTTGTCCATTCAGCAGAACCTGCAGGTACGTTGGTTTCCATACTAGAACTATCATAATAGGTGAAAGTGAAAGTATGAGTTTGCCCAACAAGGAATGGATCGGGTATATTTTCATTGATGACGATGCGACTCCCATCATTACGAGCGATACCGAGGACCATAATCGTCTCGGTACTGGAAATGGAGGTTCCACTGACGGTGACAGTAATATCGGCACTTCCTGCAGCCACACCAGTAATTTCTCCTGTTGATGAGTCAACGCTTACTTTAGTACTATCAGAAGATGTCCAAGTGACCGTTGATCCTTGGGGCAAGTCAACTTTGGTTCCCGTATTGTCATAGTATTCATAATCCAAAGTTTCTGTTCCACCGACGTTGATTGAAGAATTTGTGGGTAAATCGATGATAGCAATTTCAGGGTCCGTCAGCACGTCAAACTCATAAGTACCATTGATTCGACTATTGGAATCACTTTCTTGAGTCATCACCGTGATGGTAACCGTTCCTGGACCGACAGCGGTAACTTCACCCATTGATGAATCAACAGTAGCGACGGTTGGGGCATTTGAAGTCCATCTCAATCCGTCTGGGTGGGTCATTTTGGTTCCAAATGCGTTATAGTATTCAGCGGTTAGGGTGTGGGTTTGATCTTTTTTAAATCCTTCGGGTAGGTCTTCTAAGATTCGAACTAGTGGTCCTTGTAGCACTTCAATTTCATAGGTGTCTTCCAAATAGTTTCCATCAGAATCAAAGGTGTATCGTACGGTGATGG
>JAPORV010000390.1 GCA_026710055.1 Aestuariivita sp. | reverse complement strand
CTAGTATCCGGAAATTATTGAATTGATGGTTTATAATTTGTGAGGACCATAGATTTTTCAGCTATCCAGCTTTGTGAACGGAAAATGTACGTCAAAATGAAAGTGATATTTCCATCAATTCAATGCAGTTGGTACACTAGTTATGCAATTTAAAAAAATTATTTTTCGTAAGAATTCTGCACCAAAATTGAGACTTTAATATTATGTTCGGAACATTTTTTTCTATTTTTCTCAAAGACTTAGATTTCGAATGACACTCGTTACTATTCACCCGAGTTAGCGGGAATCACTGGGTATTGCCAAGAAGGGTTTGCATGGCGAAGGATGTGCGCATAATGTGATCTTTCTTTCGAGAGATTCTGGCGAAGATTTGCTGATTTGGGGGAAATCTTGGGTGTAATTGCTGATATTGTCCCAAATACCCGCAATCTTCGCCAGAGAAAAATGACAAAAGAGTCAACTTTTTCAGTGTTTTAATACTGATTTTTAGGTTTTTTTACAGTCACTAGAATAGACTGAACATAAGCCTTACAGGAAAAGTGTGTTGATTGAGTTTATGCGACGTATTTTGAGCGGTTTTGATCCTTTTGATCTGTTAGCAGATTTTTTGTACTTGACATTGACTGTTTGGTCTAAGAATGATTTTACCAGTCACCAGTCACCAGTCTGTTGTTTGCGGTTAGGCAACTGAGCTGGACGCGGAACATGCGGCCGACATGAACATCAATGTCCGGGGTAAGCCTGGCACCTATGAGATTTCACAGGAAACGCTCGACGGCAATCTGAAATTCCAATATTAAGAGTGATTTTGATGAAATTTTGGATAGGTTCTGGGTGCGTGTTAGCGACAGTGTTGTTAGGTCTGCTTGTCAGGCTGCGGGTCAATATGTTGCTACTGTCGCTTTTTGTGGGTCTTGTCAATGTGGCGTATGAGGTGCAGGCTCAAGATCGGGTTCTGGTTTCGAATATTGGAAAGGCCTCTACGAAAGCAGGTTCACCGGACTCTTTTTTCCCTGGTACGACAGGGTCAAATGTTGTTAGCTCGCTATTTGGTTTAACCGATCATGCTCAAAAATTCACCACAGGTGACAATAAGGGCGGTTATAAACTAAATAGTGTTGACATTCAGTTCGGGCGCATCACAACGGGTCCTACCTATACCGCCAAAATTCAGAATGCTTCTGGTAATCTTCTTGGCAACGTGGTTGGAACCCTAATCACCCCTGGTTTTTCTACTTCAACTGATGATCAGACGTTGACCTTTACGGCTCCACCAAGTGGGATCACACTTGGGGCTGGCAAAAAATACTTCCTCGTTCTTGATGTATCAGGAACTCAAGATCAACAACGAACCGATTGGCGTACAACACTTGATAATGACGAAGATTCTAGCGGATTGAAAGACTGGAAAATTGAGGATACTCATATTTTCAAGGCTGGTAAAAAAACTAGATTTACTAATATTACTGGACAATGGCAAGCTAATATAATTCCCTCAAGCTTGAAATTTCGCCTGAGGGGTGAGGTGATTAAATCGCCGGGTGTGACTGTATCGGTAACTGATAGCATTGCAACGGAAGGCAGCTCGACGGATGAGGCAACTTTCACGGTGGTTCTGGATAGTAGGCCGACGAATTCAGTAGACATAATATTATCCCCTGAACCTGGACTTGAGACTAGAGCCAGAGTTAACTCCATGGATTTTAATTCGTCAAGGACGTTGAGGTTCACCAGACAAAACTGGAAAACACCGCAGACAGTGAAGGTGCGGGCGACAGAGAACAATGCTGATAGTCCACGCGGGCGTGAGCTGAACGTGACATATCGGACTGCGTCTGGCGATCGAGGATATCATAGGTTGAGAGGCACAGCCGCCACTGTGAGGGTGATTGACAACGACCCAACGATAGTGACGCTTAAGCGGGTTGGCACTGGCGACATTGCCGAGGGCGAGACAACAGAGTTTCAGGTGAGGTTGAGCCGGGCGCTTGTAGCGGGTGAGATCATTGATGTGCCCCTTATGATCAGTGGAACAGACGTGACAAAGGATGACTGGACTTTGAGGCTTAAGCGGGGGGCAAGCCTTAACATGGGTGTGAGGCTGACAGGTCAGAGTACGGAAACTCCCAAGGTGCGCTTCTCAGGTGCAGGCGCGAGGATGGCGATCCTTGTATTAAAGGCTAAGAAGGACGAAGTTTCTGAAAGTGATGAGACGATCACAGTTGCGCTTGGTCCAGATGGGACTGGTATGAATGGCTTTGACCACAACGGATTAGGTACAAATGTGGGCGGCGGCGCAAACCCTGCCTCGGCGGCGGCTGATAATTCCTTTGACGTCGTAGTGAGCAGTGTAGTGCCGCCCGGAGTAATCATATCGGTAACAGACAGTATCGCAACCGAAGGTAGCATGATAGACAAGGCGGCCTTCAAAGTGGTGTTGAATAGTCAACCAACGCGTTCAGTATTCATATTTTTAAAGCGTGATCCCGAACTAGAAACTGCCCCTCGAAATATTTTGAGGTTCACCAGACAAAACTGGAAAACACCGCAGACAGTGGAGGTACGGGCGACAGAGAACGATGTTGATAATCCACGCGGGCGTAAATTGAACATAACATATGCGACTACATCTAGGGATCGAAGATATCATAGGTTGAGAGGCACAGCCGCCATTGTGAGGGTGATTGATAACGACCCAACGGCAGTGACGTTGGCAGGGACTAATGCGGACATACAGGAGGGCGAAGCGAAAGACATCACTTTGAAATTAAGTCGGGGGCTGGTGAATGGTGAAGTGCTAGATCTGCCGTTGACTTTTGCGGGCACAGCGGTGCGGGGTAAGGATTACATTACGACTTGCCCGATGACACTGCCTAAGGGAGTGGTATGTAACGACCTGAATGAGTCTGAAATCCCAACGGTGACCTTTACCGGTCCGATGATAGGGAAAACTGCCTCTGAGGTTACACTGACAGTAACAGCGCGCCGGGACAGTGAGACAGAAGTTACGGCCGAAACGGTTAACATCGGGCTTGCGGATTTGGATGCGAACTCTGGCATAGGGTTAGGTGGCGGTGCTGCCGGAACCGATAAACTCGGCACGTTCTCAATTACCAATGCGCCGAGCTTCGCGATTGCCGACGCCAGCGCGACGGAAGGGGACGCGATCACC
>JAPORV010000405.1 GCA_026710055.1 Aestuariivita sp. | reverse complement strand
CTAAAGGATTCGCTGTCCCACCTTTTGGATAAATAGCTGAAGGATAATATTTACCCTTGTAGACGGCAGGATAAAATATGTAATTGTTCAACTTATCCGGGTCTATATCTAACAAATGAGCAAGGTCTATTTCCGCCATTTTTTCACTCCTTTTTATATGGTTTGAACGTCATTGATTTTGTAAATTTGATAATTATAGCATGGCCGTCAAAGTTCGGATGTCAACCTAAAGTTCAAATGTGGGACTATTGAAAAAGTACCGCCATTGAACAAATTGAACCACTATGCGCCATCAAATTTATGAAAACTGCTGGAGCTGCACCTGCGAAAGTTCTCTTCAATTTCTTTATCCATTAACGTCAATCTGTTGCCAATAGCAAGTTAGCTTTCCTCCATACCTAGTGACAAGTTCAGGTTGGATTCCGGCTGGAATGTTACGGTGAATTCAGAGTAAGAGACTTCTTATCCCTCGAGTAGACTGACCACCTAGCCTATGGCGGCTTTTTAGTAATCCAAATCGTCTTCAAAATGGAGTTTCATGTTATGAACTCAGCCTCCAGTTTTCTTGCAAGACTTTAAGCAATTCATTTTGACGATTTTGCAAGTGTTCCGGTGTCCATTTTTCACACTTCAACACTTGTGTTGTTGATACGTAGGACGACACACCTTCTCTATCGGAGAAGTAGGCCGACTTCTTCTTCGCAAAGTCGTAATTCTGCGCTTGTGAGTTACGACTTCTGTTGAGAGGAACCAGATTCGCGATGCGATGTACCCATTGTTTGCGCAGTTGTTCATCCGGCCATAATTTTGCCCACTCCGTATTATCACTTACCTTTTGCGGCAGAACGTGCTCAATAGTCAGCATACTACGATTGTATGAGGCAGCACCATCCGAAAGAAAAGCATCAAGGCGAAGAATCAGATAGTTCCTTCGTTTTGCAGTGAGTTCGTAGATATTTCCGTCCAACACTTCACACATTTTTTCTTTTTCTGTCTCATTCAGTTCAACGGTTTGGATGGGAGAGTTGAATGAGTGTTTGCCTTTCAACGCTTCTATAATGACATTGTTGTACCGCTTGATTCTCTCGTTAACGTTCAGGGCGCATATGTGCATATAGGCCGCCAAGCGCTCAAGCCTATTGAAAAACCACTCAACGTATTCTGGCACATGTTTATTTCTCGAAAGAAATAGTATCGCCACTGGTATCCAGTCTGAGTTATCAATACGATTAAGCCAACGAAGATATGCGTTTACCTCTTCGGCGTAGGATACAGCTTCGTAGTTTGCGTTACAAACCGTCGCCAAAGCATCTGCATAAGGTTCTAATACCTCGATAAGTTCTTTAGGCTCGACCTTGCTAAGCACATGTTCTTTAAATTCAACCAAAAGTGTCTTCTTTGCCTTTTCTTGGGCGTAAATCATTCGGACATAGGTAAACAGGTCGTTGAAGCCATCACGATCTAATTCAACCTCCATGTCTTCCCACCGGTCGTTATATTCATCTCGCTCGTCTGGAGTAAGCTCGCCGATAATGTGTGCCTTAATGATGTCTGTCGTCTTAAGATCAAGGCCGCGATCATTCATGACCGAAAACACACGGTAAGCTGACTGGTCGTTAGGCGTGGATACAGCAACAAGAAAGCATCGCTCAACCAAAAACTCCACAAATTTATTGATATTCTCGGCTTCGTTCCCAAGATTTTCTTCAATTTTTTTGAGAAATAGCTCGCTATTTTTCTTGATATTTTTTTGAGACTCGTTGTCGAGACTCTTCTCATCAAGGCGTTTTAACTTCTCAAAATTTAGTTCTTGAACGTGTTTCGAGAAAAACTCTTTGTCTTTTTCCCGTAACGTCAAACGAGGTTTAGGCTCTATGCGTTCATATTTTTTTCCACGCTCCCAAATATACTCACGAAGCTCTTTTTGGTCTTCCTTCCCTAATATTGAAGCAAGCGCAGACAACAAGATAGTCAGTGTCGTCAAACGCTGCTGGCCATCTATTACTTCTGCATACGACTCAGAGTCCTGCTTGATGAGAACTATGCTGCCAAGAAAGTAGCCTTCCTCTGGCTCGAACTCGTAGAAGTCAAAAAGATCATCAAAAAGCTCTTCCGCTTGTTCTTCCTCCCACGCATACGGTCTTTGATAGGGCGGAATGACGTACTCAAAGTCAGAACTGAATATCTTTTTTAAAGGGTATTCTGAACCACTGATTTTCTTGCTCATCCGCTACCTTTCGCTACTGATTTTCTTGCTCATCCGCTACCTTTCGCTGCTGAGGGACTGGAATACCCAGACGTTATTTATTTCTTCATTTGCCATTTTATTTCTCCTTATCTTTATGGGTCCAAAGTTTTCAGTATTATAAACGAAGGTTGCAGAAAAGGGCGACAATTTCTATAATGGGCATCCAAGAGGGCACACTGATAATTAATAGGAGTTAACAATGAGACAAATTGCATTAGATACTGAGACCACTGGAGGGTGGTCGGCAGCAAAGCATCGGATTTTAGAGATTGGTTGTGTTGAGATCATAGACCGCACTATCACCGGGCGTAATTTCCATTCCAAGATAAATCCCCAGCGCGAAGTAGACGAGGATGCAAAGCAAATCCATGGCTATACATGGGAAATGCTCAAAGATAGTCCGTTGTTCGCTGATATTTGCGATGAATTTATATCTTTTGTACGAGGTGCGGAAATTGTGATACAAAATGCGTCATTTGATTTGGGATTCTTAAATGGAGAACTGCAACGTTTGAATCGCAAAGACTTTATCACAGAAGCACAATGTACTGTTGTTGATACGCTGAGAATAGCAAGGAAACTTCATCACGGCGAACCCAACGATCTAGATACGTTGTGTGACCGTTATGGGATTGATAGAAGCCACCGCCAGTTGCATGGTGCATTGAAAGATGCGAAGTTATTAGCGCAGGTTTATTTGGCGATGACAAACGACCAGTAATACAGCACCCAATGCGGCTAATAAAATCAGGCAATAGAACACTGTCGTTTGATTTTGCGCTTCAAGATTAATAATTATGAATATGCAACATCAGAAGGGTCGCCTATGGATGACCCTTTTATTATGTGGTTGGTTTAACTAATTCGCGTTATATCCAAAATCGCCGCGGCTAAGTAGTGCCTCTTTCCAGAAGTTCTCTCGCTCTATAATGTATGCAT
>JAPORV010000172.1 GCA_026710055.1 Aestuariivita sp. | reverse complement strand
TTGATGCGCTGATGACCTCCACTGATGGCTGGCCACGGCATGTACACTGGGCACAGCGGGCACTGGCGGAAGCCCTGCTTCAAGAGGATGTTAATGGTCAAGCAGATCGCATCCCAGATTGGGGCGCTGTCCAATCACATGCAGATACACTCCGATGTGGGTATTATAAAACGCAGTATAGCAAACATATGAATTATGACCCGAGGTTAACCGCAAAGGTGCTCTTTGATGTGGCGATGGCTGAACAAACACAAGATTGCCTCTCGTCAGCGCAACTGCGAAAAAACATCAAATCCTATTGTGAACAGCACGAGACGAGCGATTTTGAATGTCCACCTGACATGACCTATGCTGATTTTATCACTCATCTCATCCATTGTGGCGCACTGCGGGAAACTGATGATGGGACAACACTGACTTGCCCCATCCCTTCGTTCCAAAGCTACATTATTGAACGAGGTGGTCTTGAGATACCGTTTGTTCGTCCGCTGGAATCTAGTATTGAAACCTAGCCTCACATGTAAACGCAATAGTTAAAAAAATGACGTCGCAGGCAAAACTGCGGATTATTGTCCGATATCCGGGTTTTTTGCTATCATTAACATTCGTAACGCATCTCACTGAGAGTGAGAATTAACACTCTTTTCATTTTGTTTAAAGAAAGCGTTGAATTTTAAAGCAACTCCAAAATGAAATAATTGATTGTTACAGAGATTCTTGATGTGATCAATTTTTAAACTGACGATAACCAAACTCAATTGATTATTGTTTGGATTTTTTTTGTGTGGTGACCTTGGATAGCTTGTTCTATGGCTTCTGTCGTTGCTTCAAGTGATAACATAATTGATGCATGTCGATTCTTATAGTCCTTCGCAGGAAGTAGGACATGCAATTCATCAAAAGGTGCGTGCGGTGCTGGTCCATCATCTTTTAGCATTGCTTTAAGTTCATCCCGTGCGTTCTCAACATGATCTTTCTTTAAACCAATAATTGCTGATCCCACGACAGATGCGGCTGCTTGTCCTAGAGCGCATGCTTTCACATCCTGTGCAAATGCCGAGATCTTACCATTAGTCATCTCAATATCGACGGTAACAGTTGATCCACAAAGAGGGGAACGCTTCTTGACTGTTGCATGAGGAGACTTAAGCCTCTCCAAATGTGGTATATCGGCTGCAAGAGCTAATATTCGCTCGGAATACAACTTGATAAGTTCAGTTTCACTGGTCATTTTAATCTTCTTAACTTACAAAATAACATAAAATGAGGTTTATTGAAAGTGTTATTAAATCTGTCAAGTCTCAAATTCAATGATGTAGGATTAATTCCCTGCATTACTCAATCCGTTGAGTCTAATCAAATTTTAATGATGGCTTGGATGAATCAAGAATCTCTGACTGAAACCTTAAAGACTAAACGTATGATTTATTGGTCGCGTTCTCGACAAACGTTATGGGAAAAAGGGAAAACCTCGGGCAACACGCAACAATTAGTTGAAATGCGTATTGACTGTGATCAAGATTGCTTGCTTGCTTTAGTTAAACAAATCGGCCCTGCTTGCCATACAGGTAGAAGTAGTTGTTTTTTTTCCAGAATATCTTCTGATGGAATCTCTGATCTTCAAGAATTAAATCATACTGACGGTGATCAATAAAGACCTACGAGTTTTCGAATGTCCGTTGGCGTAGTACCCATCGCACGGTAATATGCGATTGATCTGGAATTATCTCGTTTAGCCAAGCGTCGACCGGAATCATCGCGTATTAGTGTGTGGTGGTGATACTTAGGAGTTTGATACCCTAGTAATCGTTGCAACAGCACATGAATTTTGGTGGAAGAAAACAAATCTTCACCGCGAACGACATCAGTTATACCTTGCTCTGCATCGTCAATAACAACTGATAAATGATAAGACCCGAAAAAGTCTTTGCTCGATAATATAAAATCTCCAACATTCATAAGCATTTCTTCTTTGGAAATTTCAATTTTTCGAAATTCGTTATTCTTACTTTCAAAAAAAGTTATACAATGTTGATCCAATTCAGCCAATGCCAGTTCTAAATTTAAGCGAAGAGCAAAACCCGGTTGTTGAAATAATCTTTCTGGTTGAATGACTCGACTGCGGCATGTTCCCGGATAGATATGATTTTGAAGATCAGGATTTCCCTCGATTTGCGGAGCAGACAATGCCTGCTCAATATCTTTGCGTGTGCAATTGCACTGATAAATTAACCCCTTACGCGATAAATCCGCTATGGCATTTTGATATTTGATAATCCGGTGAGATTGGTACACTATTGGCCCAGCCCATTCAATACCAAGCCATTTCAAGTCTTTGATAACTTGTTTCCCCCACTTTTTCCGAGAGCGAGTTGTATCAATGTCTTCTATACGTAATTTCAACACGCCAGACTTGCTTTGAGCAAGATCATAAGCAAACAAGACGGAATAGGCATGCCCTAAATGCAGTAGGCCAGTCGGTGACGGTGCGAATCGCGTAATCAACGTCATAGCTTTTTTAGAACAAAAACGGTAGAACCGACATTAATATCAGGAAAATGCTTACCGTATTCACGAAATACTTCACGAACTGATCCGTTTTCCACGTTTTGTCGATTTCGCTGAGATTTTTCCAATCCGCTAAAGTGTGATGATTTAGAAAAAGTATCATGAGTTGGTTTGTAAGGAGTTTATCAATCAAAGTGGAAAATACTATAATTGATGCAGCACCTGCACCAGTTATACCGACTGCCAAGATTGCTGAATGTGAACCGCAGTCAATAAGTAAACTTGCTTTTGCATCAATTTATAACAACTTCCGATATATTTTTTCTCGATCTATTGTTAGCATATCGGCAGAAATATCAATGCCATTTATCATATAAAACCTTGGTGACTTTAGAGCAACTCCTAACATTCCAGTACCGCAACCAAAATCCAAAATTAGGCAGCCGAGTTCAGGAGTGAATTTTCTTAGTGCCTCGGCATATCTTTGTGGCGTTACGTATCCGTGTTTGGTTACCTCATTTTCATAACTGTCTACCCAATCAGCATAGAATTTTGTTATTTCATCTGAGTCGCGTGAGGTATATACTTTACTATGGAAATCTTTTGTCACAAATTTTACTTTCTTAAGTTAGTGTCTGTTAAAAAACCCTATTTTTCTCAAATTTCAAGAATTTACCATGTTT
>JAPORV010000165.1 GCA_026710055.1 Aestuariivita sp. | reverse complement strand
ATAAGCTCTCAACCCTCTATGAGCGCTTTGAGCCGGCGGAGGCGAAGCGAATCGCAGCTCGCTTCGAGATTCACTACACACCAAAACACGGCTCCTGGCTGAACATCGCTGAAATTGAGATCAATGTGCTCACGCGGCAATGCCTTGCGCGACGCATTCCTGACCGGGAGACAATGGTTCGGGAAGTACGTGCCTGGCAGGATCACCGCAACGCCGCCCAACACTCCGTCAACTGGCGGTTTACAACCGACGGTGCCCGCATCAAACTCAAGTCCCTCTACCCATCAATACAATAAAAATAGTATACTAGCTAGAACCCTACTTCCAGATGGCATCCAGCCAGAAATGGTTGATATGTGGTTTCAAGATAGGACTCCTGTCGGTCAAAAAGGAATGTTCAATAGAGTTTAATTCCCACGAGGGCTGCGACCAAGAATTGTGAAAGATCCTCGCTACGGTTACTGTTACCTCTTTAATGCTATTTGTCCAAGTACTGGAATAACAGCCGATCATCTATGTGATCATGCGAACACGATGGAGATGACAAACCATCTTGTTGACACCAGCCATGATGCTCAAGACGGACGACATGCGCTTGTTGTCATGGACGGTGCCGGATGGCATCAATCTAAAGGTTTTTTTTCCAGAGAAGGTTTCAATACTCCATCTTTCACCCTGTAGTTTTGAGTTAAATCAGACGGAAAAAGTGTTTTAACCCCTAGAAGATAATTTTTTTACGACCCAAATTTTCTTGACCACTGAAGAAGCTCAACAAAAAGTTGAAGACGTATGGTCGGGCTTTGAGAATTCACTTCAGCGAATGAGATCGACCGGTCATCACCATTGGGCCAGTTTAACCAATCAAACGCCAAATATGAGAGACAAAATAAAGCAAAATTCTATGGTAAACTACTTTTATTTTAAGATTATGCGATACAAAAAAATTTCAGAATTTAAAGCCTACGTGATTAAATCTTAGTTTCGATCGTAACCTAAGCATTTAACATAGACAACACTGAGAGACGTCTGTTGAATTGATTCGATTTTTCTGAAATACATTAATTTAGTTTATGCTCAGAATTGAGCTTATCCAAGTAAGTTACGCAACTTTAAGGAAAGAAAAATGAATTTAAAAACCTTTCTTATTGCCACAATTGCTAGTCTCGGACTCGCACCAACTGCCTTTGCTGAACGAGGTTCAGATGGCAATGTGAGCATCATTTATTGGCAAGCACCATCTATTCTAAACCCTTTTCTATCAGGTGGTACCAAAGATGTTGAATCATCATCACTCGTCATTGAACCCCTCGCTCGTTATAACGAAAAAGGAGAATTAACACCTTGGTTGGTAAACGAAATTCCAACTGTGAATAACGGAGGCGTTTCAGAAGACCTCACGTCAATCACATGGAAAATTACACCCGGTATTCTATGGTCGGACGGAACACCCTTTACCTCGGCAGACGTTAAATTCACCTATCAATATTGCACACATCCAGATGGCGGCTGTGCTCAAGCGACAAAATTTGAGGGTGTCAAAAACGTGGAAACACCAGATGATCTAACCGTCATTGTCAATTTTGAAAATGCCACCCCTTTTCCGTATGGCCCCTTCGTTGGTGGAGAAAGTCCAATTATCCAAGCCGCCCAATTCTCAGATTGCCTCGGCGCACGTGCTCCCGAATGTACCAATCAAAACTTCAACCCCATCGGAACTGGGCCGTTTGTCGTGAATGAATTCAAGCCTAATGACGTCATTACCATGTCCGCGAATCCAAATTTTCGAGACCCAGATAAGCCTGCCTTCGCAACACTTACTTTCAAAGGTGGTGGCGATGCAACAGCAGCTGGTCGTGCTGTAATGGAAACAGGTGAATTTGATTATGCTTGGAATCTCCAACTTGCACCCGACGTCATTGCACAAATGCAAGAAGGCGGAAAAGGAACACCTGTTGTAGGCTTCGGGCCGCTCGTTGAACGAATTATGCTCAATCAAACCAACCCAGACCCCGCTCTAGACGCTGATACACGATCGACAACGAAAGTGCCTCATCCTTTTCTAAGTGAACCAGCCGTGTATAAAGCAATGTCAATGGCAATAGATCGTCCACTTCTGGTTGAAATCGGTTACGGACAAGCTGGTCGAGTAACATGTAACTGGGTTTCCGCTCCCGAAGCAGTCAATTCTGATACGTTTACATGCGATAAACAAGATATTGACGGTGCAAAGGCACTACTAGATGATGCAGGAATAGTTGATACGGACTCAGATGGAATTCGCGAAAAAGACGGCGTTCCACTCAAATTACTTTATCAGACATCAACCAACGCCGTACGTCAAGATTTTCAAGCACTCATCAAGCAATGGTGGAACGAAATTGGAATCGACGCTGAATTACGCAACATAAATGGGTCCGTCTTCTTTGGAGGTGACCCCGGATCTCCAGATACTTTTCAAAAATTCTACGCAGACGTCCAAATGTACGCCAACACCTTTAATGGTACTGATCCACAGTCATACCTCGGTAGCTTGCTGTGTGATAAGGCGCCAAGACCAGAGTCTCAGTGGCAGGGTCAAAACATTACACGATGGTGCAATCCAGTGTATGAAAAACTCCATGCTGAGCTTACACAAACAGCTGATGCCGCTAAACGAGCAAGTATCGCACGTCAACTAAACGATATGGCAATTGAAGGCGGTGCCATGATCCCGCTTGTTGATCGTGGTCGTTTGTCTGCTCATGCCAATACACTCGGCGGCGTTATCCTAAACGTATGGGATAGTGAACTCTGGAATGTGGCAGATTGGCACCGGAAATAAGGTTCCTAATCCTTAATCATCTTTATGCGATCCTAATAGCCATTAGGGTCGCGTTTTCCGATTGACGTCAGCCTAGTATATCAACTTTATTATATTGATAGGTATAGGGATTTGAGTTTGATGCGGGCACCGTCGGTTGTGAACCGCCAGTTGACGGAGTGTTGGGCGGCGTTGCGGTGATCCTGCCAGGCACGTACTTCCCGAACCATCGTCGCCCGGTCAGGAATGCGTCGCGCAAGGCATTGCCGCGTCAGCACATTGATCTCAATTTCAGCGATGTTCAGCCAGGAGCCGTGTTTTGGTGTGTAGTGAATCTCGAAGCGAGCTGCGAGCCGCTTCGCCTCCGCCGGCTCAAAGCGCTCATAGAGGGTTGAGAGCTTATGCGTGT
>JAPORV010000109.1 GCA_026710055.1 Aestuariivita sp. | reverse complement strand
GAAGGATGTGCGCATAATGTGACCTTTCTTTCGAGAGATTCTGGCGAAGATTTGCTGATTTGGGGCAAATCTTGGTTATAATTGTTGATATTGTATCAAATACCCGTAATCTTCGCTAGGGAAAAACGACAAAAGAGTCAAGTTATTCAATATTTTAATACTGATTTTTAGGTTTTTTACAGACACTATCTAGAAGTCTATTCTTGATACTCGCCGCCGCGCTGGCGGCAATGGTGATAACCACCGCGTTTTCGACCGAGGCTCGAGCGACGCAAAGCTTTAACGAATTTTTGCAGAATTATTATCAGGAAACTTACGGGGACGACGCACCTCCCCTCCTTTGGTGGGCAAATGATGGAGAGGTAGCGCCGATCAAAGGCACGGCGGAGGATGACAAAATCAAAAGCGGCCGGGGCAACGATATGATAAACGGCAACTGGGGTGACGATCGGATCTGGGACGGCCGGGGCAACAATACGCTTCATGGCGGCCGGGATCAGGATCGGATTCGAGGCGAAAGAGGAAACGATTTTCTTTATGATGGCATGGAAAACGACCTACTTTATGGTGGTGAAGGAACCGACTACTTGGACGGCGAACTCGGCAACGATCGCCTATATGGCGGGCCGGGTAACGATTGGCTGATTGGCCATATGGGTTCGGATTATCTCCGGGAAGGGACGGGTTCCAATGTCATGATCGGAGGATGCAATTCGCCAGAATACCCGGACTACAACGGCGGAGACTACAAGGATACCTTTGACCTAAAAGGCAACCGTGACGGAGACCACGATATTATCGTGGCACATCGTAATGACGATATTATGAGTCAGTTTGACGGTGTCTCCAACATTGGAATCAATGAAGTCTCTATGCCAAGCCTCACCATTAACGGACAAGTCTTTACCTTACACAGGTCACCCTTTGATACATCCGCGCATCGCGTGAATGGTGCAGACATTATCTATTTTCGCGAAACAAAGTAGATAAATAATTGACACGCGGGGCGGTCTTAGGATCGCCCTTTTTCTTGTAAATCAATCTCGCGTAATTAACGACTTAATCCACATTATTTTCTCACTATCCCTAACTTTGAATGAATTCAAATAATGTCGGATCAAAAACACCGGATGCAAGCAAACTGAGCCTCGGCTGAGTGAAAACCGTTCCCAAATAACTTATTGGAATGACCTATCTTGTTCGAGATTACTTGAAACCTGATTAATGACGGGCTCGCTTGCTATTTCATGTTATCCGGCAAACAATACATTAACCATCGTTTAAGATTATCAAACAACTCGCTCCGACAAAAAACCTTTAGATCAATATGAAATTTCCGTAAGACATACGCACTTCTATTTCTGCTGCTTCATCACGTTTTTCATGTTTATTCATGCAATGCCCCCCAACGTTTGACTGATCGAACCCCAAAAGGCGTATTTCTACACCAAAAAGATACGAAAAAATCTTTACATGGAATCCTGCACTCAGCCGTGGTCTAATCGCTTTTTTGGAATATCTTTAGATCATATTCCCATCGAATTCCTGCGACCTTACATATGCGCTCGAGCATCGCGATCTTTTGGCGGTTGCTTGTATTCATCCAGATCAACCAACCACCAGGAAGCTCTCGCACCTGATTCGCACGAGTTAGATTTGGATTTGGAGACATCTCGTTAAAGTCGCGTGCGAGCTTTGGCCTTTTCCTTCCTATAAATCCTTCTGCGACAGAGCAACGATCCAATAGTGCAGAATCTCTATCGGCAAGTGTTTTAAAGACATGAATCATGGCATCCGACATGGTCGTAAATTGTGATGCGTTTTCAAAGAGAATAACTTCAATTACCTTCACTTTAGATACTGATGCTGGGGGCAGTCGTCTCGGCGGTCTAGTTGTTGCAGGCTCTTGTTTTGCAACACGTGATCCCCTAAACCCAGCGTCCATTAAGAAATCCACAATATCGTTAATGTCTGGACGATAACCGACTTTTGATTCAACCTCTGCAGCTAGTAATTCGATGAGTCGGTCATCACGTGAACGGAGCAAATCATTCCAAGCATCGGAAATACCTGCCTTTGCTTTCTTTAGACGGCTCTTGTTTCCATGTTCCTTCTGCGCTGCACGATGCGCGGCACCGGTGATCACATCCGACTTCAGCATGTATTTGGCCAAAATCTCTGCAGCTTTTACGGACTCATGTTCAAATAAGTCTAGGAAAAACACTCGTCGTTCCTCAAAAGTACCCGCCTCTGCCGGAAGAAAAAAGCTCCATGTTTGCCCATCAGTGAGAATCGCAGATGGAGCACCACAAATAAACGCATAGCTCATTAACTGCTCTACTGCTCTGGTTTCCGCCTTACCAGGCTGTTTGACCTCAATAAAACACTTTGGATTGTTGCCAGGAGGATCGCAAAGAGCAAAGTCTACACGTCCTTTCCCGGCATTGTATTCTGGCCAAACCATCTTTGTATCAAAAACATCCCAGCCCAATTCTTGTAGCACGGGCATAACGATACCATGAGAAATTGCCTGCTCGTTAGCAAACTCATCGTCTTTCAATCTATTGCGTATCTCGAGAAGTTTTTTCTCTATGCCACACATGTGTTACTCCAAAAACCCAGCAACCAAAGAGGTTCCGCATATTTTTAGACTTTACGCGGCTAAGGACTTCATTGATCCTCTTTTTAATATCAGTTGATCGACATGTTGCCTAAATAGTGTCTGTTAAAAAACTCCTTTTTTCAAATGTCAAGAATTTACCACGCATAAAAATATATTTTTCAACGTGTTGACTTAACCGAAATATGTGGATGCCTTTCTTCAATTTAGCGGAGATTGGTTGATTCAATGGAAATTATGTAAGATAATTGTACCAAATATCGGAAATCTTCACCAGAACAAATACATCAGAAAAGTACATGTTTTCAAAATTTTACCAGTGAATTTAAGGGTTTTTCAACAGACACTAATTTAGTGTCTGTTAAAAAACCCCCCTTTTTTGACGCCCGCCCGAGACGAATGTGAATTTTTTTCATCGCAATATCAAATTTATTGGGGAATTTTACCGCATAATTGCCGATTACCCGATGTCCGGTGGCCTCATCAGGCCGACATTTCCGCTAAAATGACGTAGCAGACGGACTCCGCCTGTCCGGTCAGAAGACTGTTTTTTTGAATTGATGATTAAGCAGCGCGACGTTGCTGGCGCTTCAGACGCTCTC
>JAPORV010000071.1 GCA_026710055.1 Aestuariivita sp. | reverse complement strand
AGCGATGGGACCTTTTGATGAAACACCGCCAGCGCCGACAGGAGGCCATCTTTTAAGACATGATGGATTGACCTGTTCCTGCCCGTTGTTCATGCTTGGGCACATTACTCGTTCCTTTTCAGGGCGGAGAAACGAAAAGAGATGTCGGGGGTTTCATCTGGGCGATTGTCTGCGAAGCACCGACCACCCCCATAGCCAGCCAAGCGCTGGCCTCAAAGATAGGAGAAACACACCATCATGACGGACAAAGGGTGCAGACAGCCCGGAAGGAGAACCCTCGTTTCACCTTTGCGGCACATCCCCTCGGGGTCTGTGACCCGCGTTTTAAGAGAGAGGCAGCGCCACGACGAAAGTGACGTCAGGCGGTACCCAACCCGCGGATATCAGCGTGATCCACCGTCGAAAAAGCTGTCTGCACCCTTTGTCCGCCATGGTCTTGTGCGGAGGCATACGATGACATATGAGCCACACAAATCAACCGGTCAATCCATATCAGGTGATGGACCGGGTACGACGCTCATCGGGAAGCGCGGCAAAGGAGGTGCCCACATTCTTGAGCACCCCTGGCATTGATAGATGCTTTCGGAAAGACCGTTTCATGAACCTGCTCGATGTTGATGATGATTGCGCGCATTCTCACATATTCAACTTAAAAGTCATCGAAGAATTTTTCTATTGATTTTTGTAAGCAATTGAAATGATTGAATAAAAAAATTAGTAGGAATTGCTGCTCCATCAACCAATTGCGAAAGGAAGAAATAGGATAAGAAACAATCCCATCAGCATCTTCCTGCAAAGCCCCGTGGTGAATTAAATGATCAAAAAATCCTAACGTTTCATCTGTATAATACGGGAAATGAAATATTTTGGAATCGCCCGCCAACACATCAAGAACGTCAGTCCTCCTTATGTTAGTCTGTAATAATTTCATCACCGTTGTTGTAAGAGAACGATATGTTCTCATTTCCGGACTCACACGGCCCTGATAATACTTCACTCAATACCGAGCAAACGGCTCTGTTAACAATCACTTGTGCTCACGCTTTCTGGGCACAATACAGATAACGCGGTCCATCATCGGCCAGCTGACAATAAGCCGCAAGACAATGCTGCTGGACATCCACCTTAATACCAAAGTGCCCACACCACCTCCGCACGCTCAAATCTATCAATCGCATAAACCGTTAACCTCCCGCGTTAAACCCATCGAACTCGCATGTGATTGCGGATCACTTAAACCCGCTAACAACAGTGAAATCGGAAGCTTAGATGTGTTCTCACGTATGTCTTGAAGGAGTTGATTACTCGGTGATTCTTTCCCACTACTCAGGTTCTGTGCCTCATCAATCGCAATGATAACAGGGCTTTTCAACTGACTGCTATGAAACCCTAACCATTCCATGAAAAGAGACAAGGCTGCTGAGGGGGATTTTGAATGTGTTTCGCTGGAACGTGACACCTCGGCACCAAGCCCGGGAAGGCCGAACCTGACAGTCACATTCCAAAACTGACTTTTTTCTGCCAAGAGATCTTTTGTTTTATCTGTCTCCACTAAACGAGCAAGGCAGCGAAATATAATTTCAAGATTGTGCGCTTCAGAACCAGAGAGTAACAGAAATTGTAGTTCATCTGCTAACCATTTTGAGTGACCGCCTTTGTTGGTGTTTTTCTCAAGCTCAGCAATAATCAAATTCTTGCCCGCACCCGGTGCCCCGTAAACAATGCGCGTGTGACCCGGTTCACCTTGTTGATTATTCTTCTAGCCTTCTTCTGCCCGATGAACAATGTCTTCCATAATCGCTTGACGACCAACAAAGACGGGTAGCGCAGATTTTTCCCGCTCTTCGCAAATTGAGATAAAGATTCTTTCTGTGACATATCGGTACCAACTAAATTCTGCGCAACAAAAAACTAACGGTATGACCACACAACTGTCAGGCCAAAATCAACGTAAGCAAACAAAAACCTCACCATATATTCGCAATCTTTCACAGCAGGTCTTCCAGATACTTAATCATTGAAGGATACCGCTAATCTTACGTTCCTCATTCAGAAAATCTTAAAGACTGCACAAACTACTGTGCATTACACATATGAATAGATTAAATAGTGTTGTTTGTTAAAAAACCCTAAATTCGCTGTTAAACTGTTGAAAAAATGTACTTTTCTGATGTGTTTGTTCTAGCGAAGATTTACGATATTTGGTACAATTTATTGGGGATTATAACCTTTGCTAAAATGAGGACAGGCTGAGGCGCTCCGAAGACCGCCCCGCGTGTATCAATTAGTTCCTGCATCCATTGTAATCGCGAATGGCTTGGTTCTGCGTTTCGTTGCTGAACAGCCCCAGAACCCGGGGGGAGTTGTTGCCACGGCCGCACAGACAGTTGCGAACATCCTGCATGGTGCGGGGGGTGATGGCGAAACATCCTGAAGTAACTAATCCACTAGGACCGCTGGAACCGGGAGCAACGTTCATGGTATAGGTTCCGCCCGTCATGAAGCAGCGTCTCGCCAAAACTTGGGCGGGCCTTGACTGTGGAACCGCCCGAACTTCGATATAGTAAGGGGTCCTTGCCGCGAGACCCGTGCGGTTCAGGCTCCCTCCGGCATAATCCGTTCCGCTCGAAATTGTCGCAACTGGAGTACCGGCCTCTGTGCTATTTGTAAGCACTTTTGTTCTTCCATTGTAAACGCCAACATAGATTTGGGAGAATAACGGCGCCTGTCCGCCGTCCAGCGACGCGGTAACTTGGCTCCACGTGACTTGCGGGGCCGTGATGGTCACGCTGCTTGTGGACAGGGCCGTGATCGGCATATTCGCGGCGTTTAGTTCATTGACACCCACGCAGGCTGTCGGACCCTCGCGCCCGTTAGACGTTACCGTGGTCTGCGCCGCCACCGGCGCGGTCAGTCCAATCCCTACCAGCGCGGCGGCCGCGAACATCGCCAGCCGCCTCATAGCTGATCCCCGAATTCTAGGGGGGGGGGGGGGTAAGTGTGTTCATTGCCTATTCCTTTCACGATTTAATGTTGGATTTTGGATTAATCGCCGAAAGTCTGGGCAGAGTCAAGTGACTTATTGCCCCTAATTGTAAAGGATTTTCCGAAGTTGTCATTATCTATTTTTCTTAGTACAAGATGAATTTAGTCGTGATTGATCTTAACGCTTGACATTTACCGTATGAGAAGAGAGACGGTGCCGAAGAAGTGTAAAAAGAAGA
>JAPORV010000007.1 GCA_026710055.1 Aestuariivita sp. | reverse complement strand
AATCACAGGCACAAGCCACTACATCGCAGCCACCGAGATTCACTTTACGACCCGTCGTCATTCAGTACCACAGCCCGTTGCACGTATGATGATCATCGGTCAAAAATTAACTGTTGCAGTGCTGAATAGTTACGAAAAATATTCATATTCGTCTTTTGGCAGTCGCTAGAAGGGGGGGGGCAGACACTAATTAAAAATTAGGGGCTTACATACATTACTTGACACAGCAATTCCCGCTAGAATATTTTTTCTTTTATTTTCATATAGTTATACAATTTAAAAAAATTATTTTTCGTAAAATTTTTGTAACAAAATTGAGACTTTAATGTCATTTTCGGAACATTTTTTTCTAGCTTTCTCAAAGACTTAGAGTTCGAATGACGCTCGTTATTATTCACCCGAGTTAGCGGGAATGACTGTACTTGACACAGCACCCCTTGACATAGGCCAATTCTCCCCACAATGTGCGCTGGTGTGGTTAATCAACCTTCTATGAATCCAATCTTGTGCGTCTTTCGTACTAGTTAACGCTGTTTAGTTGCACCATTTCATCCTTATTAAATAATGTATATAAGTCCCTAAAGTTACGCAAAAAACAATGAGGATGAATTAACAAGAATTAAAAATAAGCGCTAAACAATGTGAAGCAATCGCACCAGTGTAATGTTGAAAATAACACTATAAAATAGTGGGTGCGACTCGACATCCTTAAGAACATAGTGCAAATTATCCGTTATCTTCAGGGTATTAACTAATCGCAAAAGATAGAAATTATGACTCGTCAGCGCTTGCCCATTGGTATCCAAGATTTCGATCGACTGCGGAACACCGAGAGCTATTATGTGGATAAAACTTCGTTAATCCGGGATTTGATCATGCGGGGCGATCACTGGTTTCTCTCACGCCCCCGTCGGTTTGGTAAGAGTTTGCTTGTGAGTACACTTAAGGCTTTGTTCGAGAGTCGCGAAGAGTTATTCGAAGGATTGGATATCTATAAGAACTGGGATTGGTCCGTCAAGTATCCAGTCGTGCGACTGAGCTTTGATAGGAAATATGATCAGCCGGAAGATATTGAGCTAAATTTACAGACTCAGCTGGATGTGATTCACCGTAATGCAAGATTGGAAGGCAACGCTTATCTATCTGCACCTGAACGCTTACTTGACCTCTTGGATCGTCTTTACTGCAAGACAGGGCAGCGAGTGGTTATACTCGTTGACGAATATGATAAGCCGATCTTGGATGTATTGAGTGACCCTGATCGGGCGCGCGCCAACAGGGAGTATCTGCGCGGTTTCTACGGCATCATCAAGGGGAGTGCGGAACATGTCCGCTTCGTCTTTGTGACTGGTGTGAGCATGTTCTCCAAAGTTAGTTTGTTCTCAGGTTTGAATAATCTAAAAGACATCAGTCTAGATCCACGCTATGCCACCATTTGCGGATATACCGACACCGATATTGATACTGTGTTTGCTCCCGAACTGAAAGGGTTAGACCGCGAGGCCATTCGCACTTGGTACAATGGTTATAGTTGGCGCGGAAAACCGCGGCTTTATAATCCTTTTGATGTACTTTTGCTATTCGATGAACGGGAGTTCCGCCCTCACTGGTTCGAGACCGGGTCCCCGGACTTTCTCTTTGAAACCTTAAAAAAGACATCCGTCAGCTTAAAGGAGTTGGAGAACAGGACGGTCGATCGGTCATTGATTTCAAAATTCGATGTAGAGAACATCAATACCGAAGCCCTTTTATTCCAAACTGGTTATCTAACAATTGCGGGCGAGGAACAAAAGGGGCACAAGACGGTCTACCGATTGAACTATCCTAATCTGGAGATAAAACTTAGTCTCAATGACGAATTGCTGGCTTATCTGAATCCGACCAACTGCGTGCCTTCGGAGGAAGGGGAGACATTACACACCCTGCTTCAGGCGAATGACTTCGAAGGTTTTGCGCAGACACTTAAGGCTTACCTGGCCAGCATTCCCTATCAATGGCACAACAATGATTTGACACACTATGAAGCGTGGTACGCGGGTCTGCTACATATGGCTTTTCGTGCCATCGGCGTGGATGTTCGGTCGGAAGAGGCGTCAAGTCGAGGTCGGTCTGACATGGTGGTGTTGACGGGTGGGCAAGTATTTATCATCGAATTCAAGATGGTGGAGACGGCGAACAAGACGGAGGCGGCTTTAGAGACGGCGCTTGCCCAGATTCGGAACCGGGGCTACGCTGAAAAGTATATGGATCGGAAAGAACCCATCCATTTGATCGCCATTGCTTGTGGGCGCGATACTCGCAACCTATTGGATATTCGAGTCGAGCCAACAGTATTTCCGTGATATGTTTTTAACGCTCTCTTTGGGGTCTACGGTCGGTTGGTGCCGTAACCCGTCCCAAAATGAACATCATTCAACAGCAACAAGCTACAAATGTGATTTAATTCTAATATACAAAAGCCTTACCCCCCCCCCATTAAATTATCAAGATTCAGAAAAATTGATGTCCGAGCATTTTTTCGAATTTTGGTTTATCACAATTTTCGCGGTACCAAATGAAACTTCAAAAAATAATTCAACTTGAGCCTTTGAAATTTCCGGAAAAGTGGAGTTTTAACACACAAATAATGCTGACAAACATTTTAGATGCTCCATCTTTTGCCATTAAACGACATGACCTCAGATTTATTAGTATTTGCACTAATTCGCAAAAGAGATTAAAGTATAGTAACCTCAGATCCGAATGACGGAGCAAAGATAAAGGTGTAAATTGGGCTGCAGAACAGCAGATTTCTTGATCAATAACCACTGGAAAGAGACAGGGGCTCCGCCTTTCATTAGTCTGATTCTTCTAGACGAGGCAGTACGAAATCGATCAATTGAGCGCACAAGAAAGTTTTTGGACGGACAACCCAACAAATTGAAGGATTTGTTCCTACAATTCCGGAATCTCGCAGCATGGCTTGTGACTCACTCTTTAAGCGAAAAATATGGTTCTGCAGACCATGCAGTATATTGGTATATCGCAAATATTTTTGGAATCCCAATGGAGTCCCAACAGCACCGTAATGTGTTATTCAACGCTTTTATAAGGCAAGAATCAGCGTTCGGTTCGCCACTTGTGGAAACGACCTTACTACTTAGTGTCTGTTAAAAAACCCCCCTTTTCTGGCGAATGCCAAGAGACAAATATGAATATTTTTCATCGCAATATCAAATTTATTGGGGAATTTTA
>JAPORV010000022.1 GCA_026710055.1 Aestuariivita sp. | reverse complement strand
CAGCGGGAAAAGTCGCCACTTACGGCCAGATAGCCAGGCTGGCAGGCGCATGTTCGGCAAGACAGGTAGGCTATGCGATGGCGGCGCTGCGGGATGGTGACGACATACCCTGGCACAGGATTATCAACAGCCAGGGACGAATCAGCTTGCGTACCGGCTCTGATGGTCATGAGTTACAACGCATACTGCTGGAAGCAGAGGGCATTGTCTTTTCAGCCGAGGATACGATTGACTTTACAAAATATCGTTGGGATACTGCGGAGCAACTTCAGTTCTCGCCAACCTGACTCATGGAACAGTAAAATGCTCGAAACCTTGCGCATCAAAAATTTCAAGGCATGGAAGGATACCGGCACTATTGAGATGGCGCCAATTACGCTGTTCTTCGGCGAAAACAGTTCCGGCAAATCAAGCATCGGCCAGTTTCTGATGATGTTGAAACAAACGGCCGCTTCATCTGACCGGAGAATAGTATTTTATCCGGGCAGAGACGATGCGGCAGTACAACTCGGCTCTTTCAGGGAAATGGTTTATGGTCGAGACCTGAGCGAAGAAATAGAGTTCGAGTACAGATGGTCATCACCGAATACTTTGAGTTTCAAGGACCCGATTTCTGAGCGTATATATTCCGGGGATAAATTGGATTTTCAGGCCACCATTGCAAGTAATGAAAAAATACCGTTTGTAAGCGGCCTCAAATACGGGCTATTCAAAGCAGACGAAAGCAAATTATCAGTTGGAATGTATCGTGAGGAGGGCAAAGCAAACTACGAAGTAAACGCCGATAATTATGAATTGACACGCAGTCGAGGGCGAGCTTGGCCTCTGGGCGCACCAATACGATTTTATGGATTTCCCGATGAAGTGGTCGCGTATCACCAGAATGCGGATTTTGTCAGGGACTTGAATTTCCAGCATGAACAGTTATTTCAGTCCATTTCCTATCTTGGGCCGATTCGAACTAAGGCTAAAAGATTGTACTCCTGGACTGGGGTTGAACCTGAGAATGTTGGAAACTCGGGAGAAAATGCCATCGCGGCATTTCTGGCTGCCCGGAGACGCCGCATAAATCTTGGGGCGAATATGCGGTATAAGTCGTTTGATGAGATTATTGCATCCAAGCTCAAGGAGATGGGACTGATTGAGAAATTTGAAGTCCAAGCCATTTCCGACCAGAGGCAGGAATTTGAAGTCAGGCTCAGGACCCGGCTTTCCAAAGACTGGGTGGACCTTCCCGATGTCGGTTTCGGTATTTCCCAAGTCCTCCCTGTTTTGGTGCAATGCTTCTACGCGCCACGCGATTCTATCATCATTATGGAACAACCAGAGATCCATCTCCATCCTCGCGCTCAATCGGCTTTGGCTGACGTTATGATCGATGTAATCAAGTCACAATCAAAAGAAGACCGCAAATGCAGAAATGTTCAGTTGATCATTGAAACGCATTCTGAACATTTCCTCCGGCGACTGCAACGACGGATTGCAGAGGAAGAAATAGAAAAAGATAAGGTATCGGCTTATTTTGCGAAGATTTCAGGTAAACAATCCAAGCTGGAGAAGCTGGAGATAGACGCTTTCGGCAACATCCGAAATTGGCCGGAACACTTTTTTGGGGATGAGATGGGGGATATTATGAAACAAACAAAATCGGCTTTGAGGAGGCGTAGGGAACAGAAAGGCATTACATTGAGCGGGGACGAATGAACGAACTACCTGACAAGTGTTTGGTAGATACTAATGTGCCAATAACCGCCGACTCCAGACTCGCGCTCCACAATAATGAAAATGATGATGTTTCGCAGGACTGCATTGACGCCTGTGTGAAGGTCATTGATCATATTATAAAAAAGGGTGGTTTGGTAATTGATGATGGCCCCGAAATACTTGACGAATACTGGAAGAATCTTAATCGTCTTCCCGGCAAGGAAGTACAGCACGGGCTCGCAATGAAGTTTCTGAAGTGGGTCAACGACCATCAAGGGATAGGGAATAAAGTCACACGTGTTAAAATTCATCGTCACAATGACACGGACACGTATGAGGAATTTCCCGTACATGATGGTTTGAAAAAATTCGATAGAAGTGATCGGAAGTTCGTGGCAGTGGCTAACGCGTATCCAAGTGCCCATAAGCCACCCATCTTTCAAGCAAGGGACTCCAAATGGTGGGGTTGGAAAGATGCTTTGGATGAGTCCGGGATAAAGGTCCACTTCCTTTGCCCTGACTATGTCAAGGAAAAATTTCGAGAAAAGGTTGATGAAAAAGATCGAAAAAAGAAGGAACAATGATTTCGTCTGAGTTCTTCAAATATCCCTCTATACCACACCTCGTCCTGCTTGAAGATGTGTTAGTGAGGGACGATAAGGTCATGCCTGACTTTGAGCGTAATGAATTTCTGCAACATGAACTCATAATTGAAGAAAAAGTTGATGGGGCTAATCTTGGCATCTCGTTTGATACCGATGGGAACATCCGCGCGCAAAACAGAGGAGATTACCTGCATCTCCCTGGTTCGGGTCAGTGGAATAGTCTGGCAGATTGGTTGGTTCCAAGAACAGATGCTTTTTTTGATAACCTCGGCGACCGCTATATCCTGTTTGGTGAATGGTGTTACGCTCGGCACTCCGTCAACTATGATCGACTGCCTGACTGGTTCCTGGGTTTTGATGTTTATGACAAACAAACCGGTAATTTTCTGAGTATCAGTCGGCGCGATGAGTTATTTCAGAAGGTACAGGTCGAAAGTGTTCCCTTTATGGCCCGGGGGCATTTTACTCTTGGCAATATTGAATCGTTACTTGCAGAGTCAAATTTTGGCGACCAGCTAGCAGAAGGTATCTGTATCAGACATGAGAGTGGTGACTGGCTGCTAAAGAGGGCAAAGCTGGTTCGCCCTTCCTTTGTTCAGCAAATGGAGCAACATTGGTCACGAGCAGGTATCAGAAAAAACAGATTGAAGACAGAAGTATATGCACAATATGCTGACATGTAGCCTCATATAATTTCACGATTCGCAAACCGGATTCACCTACAGGAGAAAAAATCATGCGTAAACTACTCTGTGTCCTGTTACTCACAGTAGCCACCTCAGGCTATGCCGAAAATAGCCCGGATCCGTTAGAGGCGGCTGTTTCCGGGGCGCAACGGGAGGCGAAAAATGTTGCCAGGGACGGTTACCGCCACCCGCAGGAAACCTTGTCGTTCTTCGGCATCAGGCCGGACCTGCAGGTGCTGGAAA
>JAPORV010000048.1 GCA_026710055.1 Aestuariivita sp. | reverse complement strand
CAACGCAGGGCATCATTCCCCTTGAAATCGGTTCCAGAGATATGATATGAATGAAGATAAGGACATGTTGTTGTTTCTTTTTTGGGGCTTATATATTCAAATATGCCTACTACTATATATATAATATAATAAGCATATTCCTTAATATAAAGCACTATTTATAGCATTTGTAAATTATAAGTATAAGCCCCCTTTTTTCATGAAGAAAGACAACATGTTCATTCTGCCTTTCAACAAAAGCTTGAAGGCGGGAAAATTCCTTTAAATGTAGAGTTTGCAAGTACCTCGAATTTCTTTATTTTTGTTGACCATATTTGTGATAATATTATCAGTCGTCATAAAATTTGCAAGATTTTAGAAAAAGGCTAAAATCACTTCACATGAAGAATTCACTTCTTGCTCATAAATTTCCGTAAAATCCATTTACGTCAAAATTTCGGATATTAGTTTTTTTTGGGTAATTGGGTTAGTTAGGTATTTATTTTCAATCGACTATGAGTTGTGACAGTTTTATGGTAAATTGAAACGCTGAAGAGCATCGAACTTTCCATAGGCAAATTAAGAATAATGAATGAAGGAGACTGTAGTGGCGTATTGGTTGTTTAAGTCTGAACCTTCTACTTGGAGTTGGCAGCAACAAGTTAGTAAAGGCGAAATCGGCGAAGAATGGGATGGTGTTCGAAATTACCAAGCACGAAATTTCATGCGAGAAATGATGGTTGGTGACAGAGGTTTCTTTTATCATTCACAAACCGAAAAAGCTGTTGTCGGTATCATTCAAGTCATTGCTGAAGCGCATCCTGACAGTACCACTGATGACGAACGTTGGGAATGTGTTGATGTCAAGGCCATAAAGTCTGTCAAAAATCCTGTTACATTAGCGATGATTAAGGCTGACCCTCGTCTTTCAAATATGGTTTTAGTTAATAACTCACGTTTGTCTGTACAGCCGGTTAGAGATGAAGAATGGCGGATTGTCTGTGAACTTGGCGATATTTCACCCTAATTTTGCAGGTATTTGTATATCTTAAGTCATGTGTGAAAGTGGGGTCAGACGTGTGTTGGACTTAATTACGAAGGAAAAATAGTTAGCAATTGACAAAATAGTGTCATGCATAACCAAATACTGCTGGCAAAATATACTGTCTAAGCGAAATGGTGATGATGAACGCAATAATTGGCGCAAGATCTACATAATCTTTCTCAGGTACTAAGCGTCTAATGGGGCGATAAATTGGTTCCAATAAAATATGAAGAACATAAAAAATTCGAGAAACTAGTGGTTTTTTGATACTTACAACTCCAAGAATTAGCATCCAGTACATAGCGATTTGGATAAACATAAAGTAGGTCAAAATGCCTAAAATGAGTTGAATTGGACCGTAGATGGCGAGCATTAGAAACTAACCTTAAAGAGGAATGAAAGCTAAACTGACGATTGAGAGAGCTAGTAGTTGAAGTGCAAAAACAAATAAAACGGTTCACTTGTTCTGCAGGTAATTTGAATCATCAGAATATATTAGTATTTTTCATGATAGACATAAAGGGAGTAGCGGGTGATAAGTTAATTTTCGCACCGCGAAAGCTAGCTCGTATTTTTCTTCGGCGCCACCTACAGTTGTGATATTGAAGGTTTATTCTCATATGTATAATTCTCATAAGGACACTTTTTTCGATTTGGCATTAATATTCAACTTTACCACTTTTTTCTGCAATATCACCTATATCAAGTCAAACTGATCTGACATTACCAATGACTGGAGTGTGAGGATAACCTTATTAGTGAAGGTGCACTCACTGGTTCCAATGGTCATGGAAATGGTGGTAGCAAGGGTGCTGTAAGTTCTGGATCAATCAGCAGGGGATGATGATTTTCGTTTAGTGCTGCGGGATCTCTTTAAGGAGGGGTCACTGTTGACAAGTGATGCGGTCATGAAAGAACGCACCCGGCTTTTGGTTGATGTGGCAGGGCTTGGGGAGGTGAAGGATGAACGAACGGCGCACGGGTTTTTGGAGCGGCTGTTTCAGTCATTTACTCGTCAGGAGATATGGGCCTTTGCGCATCAGGGAAATGAGGTAATGGCAAAGGGGTTAAAGCGTCTGACGTAATTTGAGATCATTAGCAGTTATTATTATGCCTAGCATTAGGCGGCAAAGCAAATGGCAGGTCATCTTCATCCTGAACGGGCCTGTTCAAGATTACTGGGGCTTGGATTGTAGAAAATGAAAAGTATCGCAAAAGGTAACGATCAAAAGAACACAGGCATTTAAGATAATGACAGCGCTCCACAAGCGCCTTCCACAGATCAACCTCATCGAGTGCCCGAGCTTCGTCCCATCATAACGGGGTGAGAGCCGCCAGCGTACCCCTGATCGCGGGCTGCGGATTTGAGGCTCGAACATGTACAACAGGCTTTGGCGTGTCAGCTGTCCCTTGACGCGGCGCTGGCAAGATGAGAATGCCTTGCGCTTCTCAATGTTTGAGGAACCGTCAGCCTGCGGCTAGCCGATACGCTCCTTTCGGAGTCGTCCCGTTCAGATACTCGCAAATCGTCAGAGCTCACGCGCGACGGCTGTCGTTCGGGAACAGGGCAACGGTCTCCTGGACATCCGTAATCTGCTGCCGCGTGAAGCGGCGGCCGAGGAAGGTTGTTGACTTGAAGGCCATCATCTAGAGATCCATGGGTCTCCCCTGCGTAAAAGAGTTGATGGTGGAGACTATATGACATGAGCATATGATGATGTTCACTACTTTTTAAAACCAATAATCGGCCATAACATCATGCCGTGAGGGATCAAAAAATCATGCCAACACGCCATAAGCCTAAGGAAATGCCATTGGCTGAACGCCAAGGTCCGCGCTTTCAACGAACATTCCTTGGATCGTTCTCGTTTCTCATCATTGACGCCATCTATTGCAAGTCCTGCACAGACTACGATGGCGTTGTTTGCAAGGCAGCCCTTATGATCTTTGCGGTCAACGCTGAAGGAAACAGAGAAATTCCTGATGTGCGCATCGGCAAGAGTGAGATCAGTCATATAGCCTTCGTCACATCAGACGATCACCTAGGTATGGTCAAAGCCCTCAAGTGATCTTTTTAGGGGGCCATCTGACAACACTGTCAGGTCCACTTCATGCGCAACGTGCTGTCCTTCATTCCAGCGCGCCCTGCCCATAAGCTAAATTAGGTCTGAACAAGCCAAAAAAACTGGTTTATAAGAGCCCGAATTGTTCATTTTCTCATTCGG
>JAPORV010000097.1 GCA_026710055.1 Aestuariivita sp. | reverse complement strand
GAATGGCCAGACGCAGATCCACCGCGTCCAGGCCGGACGCCCGCGTCGTCACACGGTTCACCGGCAGGGTCAGGATGCCGAGCGCCTCCAGACGCTCCAGGGCACCGAGGCACGCGCGGAACTTCGGACGGCCATCGGGATTACGCCACTTAAGCGCCTCGGCGACCCGCGTCGCCAGTCGGGTGCGGCTGATGCCGGCATTGCCGTCAAGGATCTGCTGGATGCGATCAATGCGCCGGGCCGTGAACCGTTTTCCGAAAAACGTCAGCGCCTTGAAGGTCTTGGGGTCAAAGGACATCCGTCTCTCCGAGAAAATAGAGGGAGAGGGGTACAGGACCATACGAATCGAGTTAAGCCTCAAATCTAAGATATGGAATAAAATTTAAAAATCAAACATAATCAATCGGTTAAAGAAATATTACCCGCCTCATTCCCGCATCAAATGAGACCATAATTTAAGTTAATGCCATTGGGGGGGGGGAATCTCTTCAACTCAGACCAAGACGGGTCGATGCCTTCAGCGGTTCTGCAGGGGGGCGGCAGAATGCTTAAAAAAGCGACGCCCAACACTCCAGGAGCTTTCCCAGTATTTATGTCCAAGAGTATGTCGGCGCAAAGATTTATTCGTGGCGAACCCGATGGTTATCTCGTTTCAATCAAGATTGAAAAGCCAGATAACTTTTTAGATAAAGATGATTCTAGCTCAAAAAACTGTAAGCCTCGTGTACTCAAACATGCGGCACATCTGCTTGTTACCGCAGGGCAAGATTCAGCCTCTGCTCGACTTACAGCGATTGCGTGTGAGAAACGCTATTTGGGAAGCGGGGGGTGGTTACCTGTTCCCGATTTTAATTTTAAGGAATCTAAAGCGCTGGCGGTATTTTTGAATTCCACCGCGGGACGTATTCAACTCATGAGGCAAGCTGGAAAAAAGCTTTCGTTCCCAACTTACAATCCCGCGGCATGGTTACCTATCCGCGGTCCCGATATCAAGGATCCATCGACATTAGAAACACTTGGTGATTGCTGGGAAAGAACAGCCGATATTGAAGTGCCTCAGTTTCGAGAGGGAGAAGGAAATGGTGTGCGAGCACTCTGGGACAATGCTGTTGCTAATGTAATGGATTGGGATCCGAACTGGTTGGCGGAACTTCGTTTACTCCTGCATGATGAACCACATGTAAAAGCACTGGGAAGAGAAGACTTTATGGAAGAGGACGATTAGAAACAAAGAAAACTTAACAGGTTGAAATTGTCTATTAAAGGTTCTGACAAACTTAACAGATCTTCAGTCTTACTGACGCGGTTTCTACAGTCAAAATATCGACCCGAGTCGATCCGCGCCCGCAACCAAGAGATATTCTACAATAGCTCACAGCCTTGAAGTCACTCGCAATTTACGCTATAATTTATAATAATATAGAGACATGATTCGATGGCAAATTTCAAACGATCAGAATTACAGCATTTTGTGGATGATGGTGAGAAAGACTATCCTCCGGTCTTTGTAGGTCGACAGGATATCCTGAAACATGTTCTCACAAAGGCCGCCCGCACATCCGCCCGAAAAAGCGGCATCCCCGGCAACACCACTGTTATCACGGGTGCGCCTGGCGCGGGGAAAAGTTCTGTTCTGAGTGAGCTCACCCGATTCAATACCGATCTTTCTAAAGAGGGACCAAAGACCCTGCATATCTCTAGTGTGGAACTTGAGGAGAATTTTTCCGATGTCTTAATGGCAATCGGGGCCCTTGGACGGACAAAAAAAAGCCAGTTGAAAGCACACGTCTTAAAGGGCGCGCAGTTGGGTAGCCTGGCCCTCCTTGATATCGCGGGGTTGATCGATATCAATATCCAAGATGTGAAAACCCTGTTTCAGAAGAACGAGGTACGAAACATTGGGGCACTTCATAAGGCCTTTCCCGTGTCGGATTGGGACACAGCGGTCATTGTCGCTGTCGATGAAGCGCAAAATCTTCCCTTTGGACGCGGCACACCCCAATCGAATTTTCTGCGGGCGCTACACGAAGCCGTGACAAAACTCCCGCTCACTCTGGTGCTGGCGGGACTGGGCGATACCCAGTCCGTGATCCGTTCCATGGGGTTAACACGCAATCAAATAGCGACCAGTATCGGATGCTTTACGCCGGACGAACAGGCCGAACTCACCGACCGATGGAGCGCGCATTTCGGCATCACGATTGGTGACCAACGCGCCCACATTGATCAACTGATGACGCCCACCGACGGCTGGCCGCGTCATGTCCACTGTGCGCAGCAGGCTTTGGCAGAAGCTCTCCTTGTAAAGGGAGTCGATGGTCAGGCCGATAAGATCAAGGATTGGAACGCGGTTCAGCGCCGCTCAGACCAACTCCGAAACAGCTACTACGGCGAACAATACAGCGATGTGATGGACTATTCCCCTCAATTAACTGCACAAGTCCTGCAGGAAGTGGGCACAGCGGAACGCGCTGGAAAACCGCTCAATACCAGTCAGCTCCGGCAGAAAATCCAAAACACTTGCGATACAAACCCATCGGGGAATTTCGAATGCCCTCCTGAGCACACCGCAGGGACATTCATCACGCATCTGATGCATTGCGGGGCGTTGGAGAAGAACCCAGAGACCGGCATGCTGACTTGTCCGATTCCTAGCTTTCAAAACTATATTCTGCGCCGCGGAGAGCTTGATCCAACAGCGCTTGAATAAATGTTGAATGAGGAAGAGTCTTCGTTCAAGAAAGAGGGTGACGACTCATACACTCCTCCCGAACCGCAAACCGCCCGGTGACGAAGACGATGATGCCTATAAAATTCCTTTGCCCAAGTTTAACATATCAAGCTTGATCTGTTAAAGATGGGTAACCTTAACAGATCTTCGGTTTTACGAGGTACTTGCAAAACTTTACATTTAAGCGAATTCTTCCCGCCTTTGGTATTTTTTGAAAAGTAGAATGGACATGTAGTATCTCTTCAAAAAAAATTCATAAATACCCACCGAATGTTAAACGAATAAAAATTGAGGCTTGGGTTGAGCTACCAGAAAATGACTATCATAAAATACCAAACGATTTAAAATCTGGCATTATGTTTGTAATTAGTGTCTGTTACCCTCCATCCCTTTTCTGGCGACTGCCAAGAGAAAAATATGAATATTTCTCATCTCAATATCAAATTTATTAGGGAATTTTACCGCACAACTGCTGATTACCCGATGTCCAGTGGCCTCACCAAGCGGACATTTCTACCAAAATGACGCAGCAGAC
>JAPORV010000164.1 GCA_026710055.1 Aestuariivita sp. | reverse complement strand
ACGAATAAAATAAGACGCAAGGCCTCTGGGGGCGGCCGCCCCCAGAGGCCTTGGCACCCCACTTGTGGTTTTGCTGAGAATGATTTATACTCTTCCCACAGAGAGATGTAGGGCTTGTGACGTGCCACGAAGGGCAGAAGTCACTAAGCAAGATGTAAAAAATTTATCCTTCCCACAGAGAGATGTAGGGCTTGTGACGTGCCACTGCACAACAGCCATGTCTCATCACCAGAGCGTCACCTCCCCTCACTTAGCAAAAGCCTTGAGTTGACGTGAAATGATGTCTCCTAGTGCACTTCACAGTTGAAACGGGCGTTTTTTTACAGACACTACCTTAATAAAACTAGGCCAAAAAGAGAGGGCGATTTGTAGACCGCCCCGCGTGTGTCTGATACAACCGTCCGTTAACTGCGAACCGGAATGCAAGAGTTACGACTTTGCGATCAGCCTTTCAGATTCTAATCCAGGTCATCTGGTCCCTGATAGGGGGATTCCGCACAATAATTCGTGCTGTAGGTGCGCCATTTATGAGCGGACTTGAGATAGGATTCACTTTCCCCAGAGTCGGCAATAAATTTGGCTTTTGTTATACATTTGCAGGTGTTGTTCATGTTGCCGCCGATGGGCACATAGACCGTGTGATCGCCCGGATTGGCGCAGTCATCGTCCTCGGTGATGGTGACGGTAAAGCTGTTCGCCGCAGGATTTACCTGATAACCGGCCCCGCCGACGATTACGACTTCAATCTCGCTATCGCCAGTGACGAGATGGTCATCGGCCCAGCAGACCGGATTGTTTGTCTGCAGCCCAGCATAACTACTATTTCCGGCATTTATGGTTACGGTCGTGCTGGACCGGATCGGGTCTGCCGGATCGTCCATATAGACATCAACGCCATAGTCGTAGAACCGTCTGTGGCCGGAGCGCGTCACGGTGAGAACCCTCACTTCTGTATTTTGCGTTGGTGCTGGGCGCAATCGCAGTCCGAACTGAGACAGACAATGCCCATAGCGGTTCGTACTGTCTTCCGGACATGTATTCCCACTGCAGTTATTCGTTAGACTAACCGGGTTAGCAGGACCGAACTCGGCCGTTGGAAGGATTTGTGCCCTTGCTGGCGCGGCCATTGTCATTAGTGCGACGGCCAGCGACGTTGTCAGCCGCTTCATAGCCGATCCCCGAAATCGAGGGGGGGGGGTAAGAGTGTTTATGTTCATTGCCTATTCCTTTCAGGACTGATCGTGTTCTTCTTTTCTCATATTTAGTGTCTGTTAAAAAAAATCTAAATTCGCTGATAAACTATTGAAAAAATGTATTTTTCTAATGCATTTGTTCTGACGAAGATTTCCGATATTTGGTACAATTTCTTAATATTTTACAAGATTTCCATTGAATCAGTCAGTCTTCGCTAAATTGAAGAAAAGGTATCCACATATTTCGGTTAAGTCAACACATTGAAAAATATAGTAGTAATTCCCGCTAACTTGGGTGAATATTAACGAGTGTCATTCGAACTCTAAGTTTTTGAGAAAACTAGAAAAAAATGTTCTAAAAATAACATTAAAGTCTCAATTTTAGTGCAGAAATTTTACGAAAAATAATTTTTTTAAATTGCGTAAATATATGAAAATAAAAGAAGAAATATTCTAACGGGAATTGTTGAAAATATATTTTTATGCATGGTAAACTTTTGAAATTTGAGAAAAATAGGTTTTTTTTTAACACAATTTAAACGAAGGAAGTAGAGTCAATAGCGGAGAATACCAAATCAGTCATTCCTGTTAACTTTTTTTCATGATGCCCTGCGGGTGATTTTTGCGTCCACAAAATATCCACCTACCCAGCAGGCATGACAACTCTCGGATTGAAAAACCCGATGAAAAAAATGACACTGAAGGATGGAAAGGCGAGTGTGAGCACGGGATGGGCGTCAGGGACCACCTGAAAGCTGTGACGTTAACTCAGGTTTCATCAGGTTCCCTGATCAGGCATGAGCATCATCCCGCCCATTGTCGACCCGATCCTGTCGGAAGAGGCTGCGCATCGCCTCCCATCAATAAAGATTGCGCTTCTGATGCTTTCGTGCACGTTGAAACAGCGCACAGCAATGGAATTGAACGTGATCAATCAAGAAGCTAAGAGGGGCAATGGGGATCAACACATCTGCCAGGTGTTTTTTTCCGTGGCCGTCGTTGTGCCAGCAATTTCCATTAATTTTTTTATTCAATTATTTCAATTGCTTACAAAAATCGATAGAAAAATTCTTCGGTGACTTTTGAGTTGAATATGTTAAAATGCTCGCAATCATCATCAATATGGGGATTATAACCTTTGCTAAAATCTCTCGGTGAAAAAGGGGCAATCCGGAGACCGCCCCGCGTATCCGGCGTTACCCGTTCATCAACACCCGGGCCCATCGAGGTCAAAGACGATCTGGATAGCTCCGGTGGGCGCAATGCGGTATTTTTGGGTGTAGGACATACTTCCTTCTCTCCAGATTTTCTCGGTGTTAAAAGTATCATCTACTAGTTCCAAGCGGATGACATGTTTTCCTCCTGGATTCACCTGACCAGGATGAAGAGGATTGGCTTGATACCGGATCGGGACGACATTATCGCCTTCCGTAACATTGACGGCAATCGTCTTAAAGATATCAATCACGCCGGCGTCCGTACGTTGAAAATTCAACGCATTGTCGGCTAAGTCACTACGTAATCTGACGTCGGCGATGGCGGCTTGTCCGGCGGCAAAAAAGCCACCCGTCGCGCGGATGTTGATCTGTGTCTCATGACCATCGCCGCAGCCATTCACAGTCCCGGGTCCGGCAAGTCGAAGCAGAAGCGTTGACCGGCGCGTCGAATCGGCTGATTCAATGTTCGGGGCAGAGCCTGTCCAGTTGGCAATGCATCGCCATGTCATCATCGACGAATCCCCCGGCAAGGGAACTTGTTGTGCGGTATAACCGGGGAGACAGGTTGGTTCACTCATCTGCGCCGCCACCGGCGCGGCGACCACCGTCGCCACCAGCACGGCGGCGAGGGTTGTTAGAATTTTATGGGGGGGGGGCAATGGCATTAACTTAATTTTTCGGGGGTATTAACTTAAGGAGGCTCCGGACGGGGGTTGGTCCGGCGGGGATCAGGACGGTTTGGGCGGTTTCCATTTGCCGATGGGTTTTTGGGAGAAGCGGTGGGTGGACCGGTGGGGTCGATCCGGCTGCATACAGTCGGCGATGCGGGCTAGGGTGGTGCGGACGAAGGTAGCACAGCTCTTTGTGAAGCGGAGCATCATTTCTTCGAAACCGTTGT
>JAPORV010000344.1 GCA_026710055.1 Aestuariivita sp. | reverse complement strand
CGATGAAAAATATTCATATTTTTCTCTTGGCAGTCGCTAGAAAAGGGGGGTTTTTAAACAGACACTAATTAGACCAGGATTAGCAAACTGCGCATTACATCGTTCATAAACTCAATTGTGGTTTCGGCTGCTGCGGGTTCCCATTTCGCATTTCCTATGACAAAATCAATTTGCTGTTACTGTCTAGTGTACGAACTGCATTGAATTGATGGAAACATCCCTTTCATTTTTGACGTACATTTTCTCTTCACAAAGCTGGATGGTTGAAAAATTTACTGTCTTCACAAATGATAAACCATCAATTCAATAATTTCCGGATACTAGAGCCGTCCAAGTTTAGACATCATCTGCATCGATCGGTATAGATTTTGCCTTGTTGACATTTTTTTGGCTTAGCAGAATGACCAGATTTCGTCGTATTGTACCTTGCGGACTTTAATGTTTATTGAGGCGATGTAGAAATCGTTTATTTATTTGAAATTGAGTTTTGCATTCCAATTGTGGTGCATATGTCCAGAAATAGACGCTCAAAGAATGTCATACAACCATCAATTATTCAGCTTTAAATTTGAAATAATCATTGTATGATTAAATGTTCGCCATATAACTGAACGCTTACAATAGCATCAATGTATTTTGGTCAGTCAATATATTGAAAAAATTAGTTTTTATGTGTGCGGACTCTTAAAATTTACGAAAATAGGGTTTTAACAGACACAAATAGGAAGAATCTTCGCGCACTCAGTAGCTTTTGTTGGTGTAGGATTATCCGATAGTTTTAGATTTTGCTGAAATGAATGAATTGCGATTTTTTCCGTCATAAAGATAATTCTAATTGGATCTGATTGCTTACCCTTTTCTTACCCATTTTTCTCGGCAAACCAGACTTCCGGCTACCATGTTTATTCACGATCTTTTGGCAGTTTTTCTATGGGCAGCATTGTTCTTTCTCAAGTCGTAAAGCGTATCGACTGCTGTTTTTCGCGTTGATTTTTCTTCAACAATTGGCATTGGATAACCGTTCATTCATGATTTTGCCTGCCATGGCATTTGAATATATTCTTGATTGATATCTCGAAGTTCGGGAATCCAACGACGAATAAAAGTTCCTACCGGATCATGGTCGATACCTTGTTTGATGGGGTTATAAATCCGAATTGAGTTTATCCCGATTGTATTTGGACTTGGATGTAATGAATATCTGGTTCGTAATCGGTAAACAGCCTCGCTAAATGCAAAGCTGGTTTGTGCCATGGCAACCAGAGATGATAACTTGCAAAGCTCATCAGCATTGCGCGCATACGAAAGTTCAATCAACCTGCAGTCATCAAAGCGCGCATGCAAGTATCCACCATCGGATAGCCTTTTGTACCAGATACCCACGCCTCAAAATAAGCGTTATTGAAACCTTGTTCTCTTAAGGAATCATAGGCAGGATGCATTTTTTCAAATTCAATATGTGGTTCATCTTCCAACTTTTGAATAAAGTGGCAGTGCCAGCGTAATTTGCCTGAAAATGAACGTATGGCACTTGACCATTTGCTTCGTTCCCAACGAGATATCCGATTAATTTTTTAACAACGCTGCTTGCAGGCTTGGAACACTTCACGGATTGATAATGTGCCAAATGCTAGATGAGACGAGAGCTTTAAACAGCTATCAAATGCAGTCACAGAGGATGACATTTCTTCGGAATAACTTTCGCCGCGTTCACAAAGAAAACTGTTTAGCAACTTTAATCCTTCGTGTCGGCCGCCAGATTGTTGATTGCAAAGTCCATCTGTTTGTAGTCCAAGTTCTGTACAAGTAGGTAAGACATCGGAACTTTCTTTTACTGTTTAAATTGTGGAAGGAATAGTCACGGTAGGTTTCTTCATTTGATGGTACCGACGTGCCGACCAACCATTACGATCATGTAAGCAACGTATGACGCTATTTTGAACGGGCTCGTGCCACGGAATGTTTCGCGATTTATACCAACGTTTTAAAGCGTTGTCGCGTTCATATGTCTAGCCATTCTATGTTTGCTAATGAGACCATAATGCAGCAACACTATGATGTTTGCAAATATTTTCCAGCACATCAACTGTATTATCAACCTTTGTAACGAGTTTTTGTCCCATGTTACTCAGCGCTTGATCCAGCTCACCCATACACTTTTGCAGAAAAATATAGTGCCGATAACTCATATCGGGCTGATGCCAAAGTTCTGGCTCCAGAATATGAAGAGGCAAAATATATCCAGCTTTCGCAGCCTGTGTTAATGCTTCATGGTCCTCTATTCGTAGATAGCTTTTGAACCAGACAATGTGCATTTACGGAAAAACCTCTGTACCGTCCCAAGCAAAACACCTGCCCGTCTGCTCTGGGTTCAAATCCTCTAGAACCTTTAATAATTTTGCGGCAGAGTGTTCAGGTGTAAAAAGTTTCCCATCTGCTACATTCGCCTGAAATGGTTTTGATAGACGGCTGTCAACGGTACCAGGGTGAAGGCCAACGATTATTGCAAATTTATTTCTTCTACCAACTTCTATGGCGGCATTCTTAATTATCATATTGAGCCCTGCTTTTGAAACACGATAAGCATACCAACCGCCATATCGGTTATCAGACACGCTGCCCACACGTGCAGATAACGCCGCAAAAATTGAGCGCCGTTTGTTATTCAGCTTCGGCAAAAAATATTTGGCTATCAGTGCGGGAGTAACCGTATTAACTTCAAAAACCCGATGAAACTTTTCCGCCGACAAGTCTCTCAAGGATTTTTCCGGCTTAACCTTACTGTCATGCAATATGCCGTTCGCTACAATCACTATATCCAATAGCTTTTCTTTTGCTGCTCGTTCCGCAGCTTCGGCAATTGAATTCTCATTACTGTACTCTATTTTATACTCACCATTTCGAGAAAAAGCGAATAAACTGGTGTTCGGATATTTTTGGCTAAGTACGGTTTTAAACGCATGACCCAAAGCCCCAGAAGCACCAATAATCGCGATATTTTCTGGATTGAAACTCATACAGTACTTCCTTGACATTATGTTGGTTAGGTTGTGGATTGCGGCAGCTTCCGCTAACTCGACCATGCGGAGAAGCTTCGCCGCACACGCCTAGGTCTCATGAAAATATAGTGCCGGCAAATATTTAAATTCTCCTATCTGATAAAATACTGGATAAACTTCAGCAATTCTCGCTGGAATATTTTTTCTTTTATTTTCATTTAGTTATGCAATTTAAAAAAATTATTTTTCGTATAATTTTTGCATCAAAATTGAGACTTTAATGTTATTTTTGGAACATTTTTTTCTCGTTTTCTCAAAG
>JAPORV010000402.1 GCA_026710055.1 Aestuariivita sp. | reverse complement strand
CGGGTTTTTCAATCCGAGGGTTGTCATGCCTGCTGGGTAGGTGGATATTTTGTGGCCGCAAAAATCATCTGCAGGGCATCATGAAAAAAAGTTGGCGAGAATGACTGGAGCAACAACGCTCGCTCTTGCCAATGGTTTGATAATAGCATATGTGTCGACCATAAAAAATAAATGTTCCAGAAAAAGGGGTGAAGAGTGGCAAACGTAACGTTTGATCGTATGGCCGTCAACAAAAGGCTGAAAAAAGGTAGTTTTGGTGACCAGCAAGCGGAAGCCATTGCGGACTCTTTTGACATCGCACTGACACATGTCGCACAAAAATCCGATATTGAACTGTTGCGCAAGGATATGAAAGCCCTTGCCGCAGAAACGAAAGCCCTTGCCGCAGAAACGAAAGCATCCATACTGATGTGGGTTTTTGGTGCTCTGGTTGGTGTTGCATTGTTGAATTTTGCTCTTTTGCAATTTTCCCTTATGAACCAGGAAAAGTACCTTATTTCTGTTATTGACAAAACGGCTAAGGCTGCAGCGCAAGAGGTTATGACCTCCGTTAAAAAGTAGAAAAATGCCGTAAACATGACGTTTGATCGTATGGCCGTCTACAAAAGACTGAAAAAGGTGGTGTTGGTGATCAGCAGACGGAAGTTATTGAGGATTCTTTTGACATCGCGCTGACACATGTCGCGCAAAAATCCGATATTGAACTGTTGCGCAAGGATATGAAAGCCCTTGCCGCAGAAACGAAAGCATCCATATTGATTTGAGTTTTTGGTGTCTTGATTGGTGTTGCATTGCTGAATTTTGCTTTTTTGCAATTCGCCTTTATGAAGCAAGAATAGGATCTTGCTTCTATCATGGAACAGACGGTAAAGGCCGCGGTAGGAAAAGTTCTGGCTATCTTTGACAAAAGGTGCTTCAAATAACCTCATTGGCTTGCGCTTCCTAAAGCAGAATCGACCTCACGCCACTTTAACCGCATTGTACAACCGTCAGGCCGCGTGATTTTAATCTCATCACCATACTTTTGCCTAAAGTAAGGCTCTTTGATGGGATCGTATTTCCTGTGGAATTTGAATCAGACCTGTGGCAGATCCTAATAAGGGCGGAAGAAACTTGCTCCCAATCGGTAAACCAGCCAAAGCTTTCATTAGCGGTTACGTCAGAAATTTGTCATGAAATAGTGCTAATCTTGATTAAATGACCGTTGACTCTTGAGGCTCAACAGAAAACTGTTCTTTTGCTACCACCCAGAAAACTTTCCAGAAACGAAACTGTAAGGTGTTGCCGCGTCGATGCAGATATGCAACCTCTGCAACCTAATGACCATTTAGCGCCCAAAACTGTTCAAGAGGTGCGTAAAAGATGCCTGTTTTGATGACACCTGTAAAGTTGATCGTGATTTTCTGACCGCTTGACTGTACGAAAGTACGTTCAATGTGATCAAGCCAAGCTGCTGTGCCAACAATGGGTGGCGGTGCGGCAAATGTCGAACTCGCAGAAGCCAACCCCGTTACGAGCACCAAAATACGCGATGCTTAGTAAAATATAGTAATATTGCGCTGTGGCAGTATGGCAAAATGTAAACCAATTAATACATTCAGCCAATGAAGGACGTGTCGCATAACCACGAACTTGAAAAAGATATTTTCGTTCTGAAAGAACGCCTGAATACTGAATAAATAGTGTCTGTTAAAAAATCCTAAATTTGCTGATAAAATATTGAAAACAAGTACTTTTCTGCTACGTTTGTTCTGACGAAGGTTTCTGATATTTGGTGCAATTTCTTAATATCTGGATAATCCTATCAATCATCTGAACATTAGCATTCTGCTCACCCTTACGTTGAATAAGCGCTGTCTTTTTACACCGATTGCGAAGTGTCACCGTTTGACCCACTATATTTGTCAGCATTGAGTTTTACTAAGTCATTACGCAGAATGCATTTCCCGGGATGTTGGGCCATCAGATCGTGATAGGTAACAGCCGTTTGTGCTTCGTTAATCTCAAGATCAAGGTCTTGTGCGCTTGGAAAATCAGGACAGAGATTATAAACAACACAGGGGATGTTATGCTGGAGATGCCCAACTGCATTTAGGAAAAAAGATACTGAACCAGGCGATTTTTTGTTGAAAGCATGCCAAATTGTGAGTTCCCCATTTTCAGCATTACAGAACGGATAATATGCATCACGAACATTACGGCGAGCCTCTTGCTTGTTAATACTAAAAGCCTGGATACCAGCTATTGTCATGACGAATTTCGACATGTGTAAACGTTAGTTTTTTAACGGCATAATCACCACTTCTTTTCTTGTCTTTTGTTGTGCAACCATACGATCGATCATCAGGCCTGAAGACAACAACACCAAATGCATGCTCTGGATGATGTTTAAACCCGCCCGCAAACTTACAAAGAGCATCTTACACAAAAACGGCGTTATCCATTAGTTCAATTTGATGATGGCTCAATAAATTTACTGGAGGATGAAGATAAGTTGGGTAAAGTCTGACTTGCTCTAACGTCACAAGTATTGAAATTGCTTTCGGTGCGATTGGTGGTAATAGTATTATTGTATATACGGTTACTTGCGTTGCACAGATAGAAAAAAAAGACTTCATAGAATCTTTCCTAATAAAGGAACCAATAAAAGGATTAGTCATCAAAATACCGTGTTACATGAACAGCCAGCCCTAACACCGAGATCGCTATCGTCAATATCTCAATCAGATTCGACACCATCGCGATCTCTATCTTGGGTTCTGTCACCACCTTCATTCTGTTGTGATGGCGTTCGGCAGGTGTTGCTAGTTTCGCCCCAGTTGCTTGTGAAGGTCACAACATCCCACCAATCATTACCAGTGGAATTTGCATCGTAAGCTTCAGCTGCGGACTCAACAAAATGGTTGGTCGGTACAGGTGATTTTTGCAAACTTACTGTATTACAAAGAAGACGAGCGGCTGGGGGAAGTGTAGAGCAAGAAGGTGACGGTGTGCCGGGATTGCACCAGCGAAAGCTTTGACCTTCGGTAATCTCTCCAATCTGACCCAACGGACAATCCGATCCGAGACGTGTCTGTATTCCGCTTGCTAAACGCGGCGCGGCACAGTTATTCATAACAACATTCCAATCGCGCATCAGAATAACACGATCAAGACCTATACCGCTTACATCATAAACATTGCCTGCTTGGGTGTGGTTCTCATATGGTGTGGGAGCAATTTACCACATTACCAACAAAAAAGCAAATAGCAGCGGCGAAAAAGGTCAGATAGGGAAAAATGTAGATCGATCGGACGACGTTTCGCAAAATCAGGTGAATCTTG
>JAPORV010000394.1 GCA_026710055.1 Aestuariivita sp. | reverse complement strand
CTGGGGAAGCTGGAAAAGCCCGTCCTCCCCTTATCTCAAATATACCTGGGAGTTCCTGGAGGTTTTTTGTAAGGGCGATCTGAAAAAAACCGGCAGCTCAAATGATGCCGACATCAGCCCTGATTCTTTCAAGGAGTGGGTGGTTGCCAAATGGTCCATTGCTCCCGAGCGCCGCATGAAGGAATTTGATCATCCCGCCATGTTTCCGGAAGAACTGGCAAGAAGGGTCATGCTGCTGTTCAGTTTCCGGGGCGATACCGTACTGGACCCCTTCGCCGGTGTGGGAACAACCTGCCTGGCGGCACAGCACAACCACCGGCAGTTTCTTGGTATCGATATTTCAACCGAGTATTGCGATAAAGCTGAAACAAGATTGATTGACCACCAATCATCTCTGGCATTATGACCATGGTCTATGACGATTTATCTGCTCCTCCTCTGGAGCTCGTCCGACAGTACAACCGATCGGTTGGCGGTGTACATGAAGATGCAGCCGGTGATGACGGTCGCGCCTATGGTGGTGTGGTACGCGCCAGGAAAGGCAAGCTGGTCGAGGACATGACCACAGACATTGTTCGACTCGCCTGGCAAGCAGCCGATGGTTCATTTGAAAGGCTGTCATTTGGTGACGTTAAAACTTATCAAGTCCCGATTCAGACGGACTATATCGCCGGGTTGCCGGCAGAAATCAGGGACTATATCAATTCCCGGCAAGACAAATACCATTACCGCGCGCAAGTTGATAAGCACGTTTTTATAGATGGGAAACTGGTAATGGGCATAGAATGCAAGTCATATACTGAAAATGCGATGTTAAAACGCATTCTGGTAGATTTTCGATTGTTGAAATCCCTGCATCCCCATCTGATATGTTGCCTGTTGCAGCTTGAAAGCATGTTAGGCGGCAGCTACTCCGACCCGCTGGCAAATCCACAGTTGGGTAGCCCAAGCACGCACACTTTGATGTCCCACTTCCCGGAAGTCGAACTGAATATCGTAACCCTGCTTGCCGGCGAACGCAGGGTTGACAGGCCGATTCACCAACAGGAATATTTCAAGGAATTAACTGTGCCATCGTTGAAGCATGCAATCAGCCGTTTTTCTAATCTTCTGGCTTCATTCGTGTAGCGAATGACGTGTTAAAAGCTATCAAGCTAAATTAACGAGAGAGATAACATGGGAACTGGTATTTCAAGCGTGGTAGCAACTGTGCTCGTATTTATTTTCTATTTGTTAGCGGCCAACTCCGTCAAGTCGCAGTGGGAACATAAACTTCTCATTAACCCATTAAAAATCACAACCGAAGCTAACGGCAGGGCAAGTTTATCAAAAACGCAAGTCTTCTTTTTCACGTTAATAGTAGCTTGGCTCTCAATTTACTGGATCATGGAAGAAGGTAAGCTGGTTCCACTCAATGACTCAATCATCATGTTGTTAGGAATAGCTGCTGGAGGGGCTGGATTAGGCAGAGTAGCAGGAGCCGCTCGTTTTCAAGTCACTGGCGTAAATTTGGCTTGGACAAAGAAAAAGAAGTGGATAGAAAAGGACTTAACGAGAGTATCATTAGCTCATAGACCAAAGTTCAGTGATCTCTTTACTTCTGATCAGGGCTTTGAAGTTTCAAGGTTCCAGGCAGTAGTTTTTTCGGTGATCATAGGTGGTTCGCTGATGTATAATGGAATAATGATTGATGACGTGAGCCAATTTGAGAGCTTCTCTATTCCTAGTACTTATCTGGCACTGATTGGCCTGAGTCAGGGGGTGTATGTTGGCGGCAAAGTGGTGGGTACTAATTTCATACCAGAATTAAATTCAAAGTTAGATAAACTGCGTGAGTTAGAGCTAGCCTTCACAACAGCAGTATTACAATCCCCTATTTGGCAAAATGCCAGTACCGGAGAACGAGACCTGTGGTTGGCCCGAGAAAAAGCCGCACCAAGTCAATACACTACCTACATGCAGAACGCTACGGAGGCAGCTGAAATTGTCAATAGTTTAACTGGGAATAAAATTGACTCTATCCGCATTCAACCGGAATTACCCCCCGTTTAAATGCGTGTTTATGCTGGTAACCAGAGAAATGAATCAGTGAAAATTAACATCAAAGACACTGGAATACCGAAAGGATTGATTGACATCACTAATCAACTTCCAGATCCATCAAAGGTGGATACTACTTCTGATTTCATCTTATATTTCCCTCGTGGTAAGTTTATATATATGACAGGGCTAGTATTATTAGCAGCGTGGAGGAAAGCGCTTCCAGCGGGTGTGAAAGTGCGTGTTGATGATACGGGCTGTAGCAGTGAGGCGCAATCATTCTTAACAAATACCGGTTTTAGAGAAGTCATCGACACTGGTCACGAAGCACCATCTGTGCAAAAAAGAATAGGTCGTGTTCCCTTGCAGCCAATAACAAATCAATTCTCCAAAGAAGCCACTGTAAATGAAATTGTTTCAATTTTTGATGAGTATTCTGGCCACGTAGAAAATAATGAGCCGTTCAAAGTGATGGTTAGTGAACTATGTGAGAATGTTTTGACACACTCAGAAGCTACATCTCCCGGTTACGTGTGTGCTCGAGTCTTGACGCACACGGAGACAGTTGAAATTGCAATTGCAGATTCCGGTGTTGGCATACATCAAAGTTATCTCAAAGGTACAAATGAGGATGTAAAGAAGCGATTGGAAAAAGGTGCGAGTGCATTGGAGCTTGCACTGGATGGCTTAAATTCCTCAAAGCCCATAGCTCCTTCAGGTAGCTTGCGGTCGTACTATGGTTTCGGACTTCTCGTGACGAGAAGGCTGGTTGAAGAAAATCGTGGGCAAATTTTTCTTATGAGTGGGAGTAAGTCTCTATACCTTAACCATTTTACAAGGCACGCTGATAATTTAAGAAAACCATATGGCGGCACATTCGTTGGTATCGTATTAGACCTGAATAATCCACTTCCGCTAGAGGAAATTTATGAAAAAGCTACGGAAGAATATACTGGCTACACTGACCATCAAGAGAACCGTTCAGTTACTTCCGCTAAAACGCCCACACAGCAACAAACTGAAGAATTAGCAGGCTCCGAGATTGTCACACGTCAGGCAGTAGATGCTGATGAAAAGCAACAGCAAACAAAGAAAATCGAATTACGACATTATGGGACAGAGTTGCTAACAAGAGATGCCGGCACAGCTATTCGCGCAGATGTTGCGGGATACCTTGCAGCAGGCAATACAGTAGAAGTATCTTTAGACGATGTAACTGATATTACCCCTTCAGTCGCTGACGAGGCATTCGCCAAGTTGGCCCAAATTGTAGGGCAGGACGTT
>JAPORV010000035.1 GCA_026710055.1 Aestuariivita sp. | reverse complement strand
GCATCCTCACCTCGGCGTCGCTGCACGACAGCCAGGCCGCGATCCCCCTCGCCCGGATGACGGGGGACCGTTTGGACCACTGCTACGAGTTGATGGACGCCGCCTACGATTCCCGGGAGATCGGCGCCCACGCCCGCCGGGCGGGGCGGGTGGCGATCATCGACGCCAACCCCCGCCGGGACGCGGAGCGGCGGGCGCGCCTCGCCGGGGAGGCGCGGGCGCAGCGCAACGCGGGCCATGTCCGCCACGACCGGGTGCGCTACCGGCAGCGATCGAGCGTCGAGAGGGTGAACTCCGCCCTGAAGGACTCGTACGGCGGCCGGCACGTCCGGGTGCGCGGGCACACCAAGGTTGCCGGCCACCTGTTCTTTGGCGTGCTCGCCCTGACGGTCCAACAGCTGATGCGGCTCACGATCTGACACCCCGGTTCCGGCATCACCGTCCGCCGCCGACGCCGCCCCCTGGAGGGGACGGCGCGGACAGCCATGCGCGGACGGTGCCCGACGGGCCAAAATCCGCCACATTCCGCCACACTTTGGCCCTCCGGCTCGCCCCGGACGCCTGCCGGGCCAGGCTCCGGCGCCACGGCGGACGCCAGGGACTGGCTACGGCCGCCGGAATCGCGATAATTGTGCAAGAGGCTCATGCGGAATATTTTTAAAATCAACGGTTTCATGCTTTCCTGGTGGTGAATATTCTAGAGTAGTACCAATAAATTCCCGGGCTTGATTGCGGCGGTCCTTCTGCTTACTCTTTGGACCATGTTTATTGTTCGAACCCGCACCAATACCGCCAGGGACGGCTCACCGCATGTGACCCACCGTCTAGTCGAGAACCGACGGGAGGGGACAAGACAAGGTCCGCCAGAAGACATTGCTGAACCTTGGCCGCACGTTCTCCATTGCAAAAGAGGACTGGCGGCTGGTGTGCCAGTGGGTGGATGAGTTGATGACGCACCAGACGCCATCTTTAACATCTTGTGCAAAAAAGTCTTTACATTCAATGCCCTAAAAAAATGTGGTGGCACTACAAATTTGATTTTTGAGAATTTTGTGCAAGCTAAGGATCATCGCCGACGGCCCATCTTTAACAAAATTTCGTGGAGAATGGCCACATTCGAGGATTTTCTCGATCAGGTGGACTTTTTTATGGATTTTACCGGGGAATTTCGGGTTTTAACAGACACTACCTACACATTTTCTTGCGTAACGTCTCCCAGACAAAAAACGTCAGGTGATCGCAAACTTCATCCTATCACAGGACAAATTCCCGTGCGCAGGCGCGTACACAACAGACCGACACGTGCTGTCAATAAAAAAGTGGCAAAAAATAGCGTGGGACTGTCTTACCAGTTCTCTTTATTCCTGTTGAAAGTTGACCGGGTCTGCGTAGTCTTTCCCTTCATATTCTGGGGTCGGTTCTGATAAGCTTAACCGCCTGCGACATGCTGTCAAGCCATTTTGAAGTTGATGATTAGATCTTGGTAAGTTTGAAGATTAGACCATTGACCACATGTACATCAAATCTTTGCTTGTTTTATGGATATTTATGGATATATTTATGGATATGTCGATACAGATAAGTAACTTGACCATAACGCCAGAGATACTTTATCTCATTGCCGAGATTGATGAGTTTAAAGGGGCATGGAGAGCATTTGATGCTCTAACCCCCGAACGCCTATCGGCTTTGCAGCATGTGGCAACAATAGAAAGCATAGGTTCATCAACCCGCATCGAAGGTAGCCGACTTAGTGACCGAAACATCGAACAACTTCTATCAAATATTGAGATCAATCATTTTGAAACCCGAGATGAACAAGAAGTTGCTGGCTATGCTGCTGCAATGGAGACAGTGTTTTCATCATACGATAACATCGTACTTACCGAAAATCACATCAAACAGTTACACCGTGATCTACTTATTTTCAGTCAAAAGGATGAACGACATAGAGGAGCATATAAAACATATCCGAACAATGTAAGCGCCTTTGACGCAGACGGAAAAGAAATCGGCATCGTTTTCGAAACCGCAACACCATTCGACACAAGGCTCCTGATGGAGCAATTGGTAAGTTGGACAAATGAGAGCTTCAGTGCACGCGCATTACACCCATTACTTATCATTGCGATTTTTGTAGTCGTTTTTCTGCAAATCCACCCCTTTCAAGATGGAAATGGTCGCCTGTCACGCATTCTAACCACTTTATTATTGCTGCAATCCGGCTATACATATGTGCTTTACAGTTCACTCGAAAGCGTCATCGAACGGTCTAAAGAAAGCTATTATCGGGCACTGCATCAAACACAAAAAACAATTCGCACGGACACACCTGACTGGCAACCTTGGAACCAGTTTTTTCTGCGCGCATTACAACAGCAAAAACGCAGACTCGAAAAGAAAATCACTCGAGAGAAAGTTTTCCTGAAAAAACTGCCCGAAGTATCAATGAATATTCTGGAACTGGTGCATGAAAATGGCCGTCTAACCAATGCACAGATTGTTGAACTTACAAACACGAATCGCAACACCGTTAAAAAGCACCTCTCTTCCCTTGTTCGAGCCGGTTTCCTCACTCAAAATGGTCACGGAAAGGGCACTTGGTATGTGACAGGAGGAAGATTTTTCGTATGACAAACCGTTCGAAAACACATTCCCCTGTTGAGATGGGTACATCATTTACAGAATGGGGTACATCGTGAACTGTGTCAGTTATGTTATGAAGTTCCTATTCGGTATTCCGTGAAAATACATCAGCAATTCCCGCTAACTCGTGAAAACAATAACAGGTGGATTTTAACAGCTAAATCTCAATAAAAATTGGAATAATTTGCTCCTCAAGCACCCCTAAAAATTGAACTTTCAGTGTCAAAACTTTATAAAAAATAATTTTCGAATTCCATTTAACTATATGTTAATAAAGGAAAAAATATTATAGCGAGAATTGTTGAAAATACATGAACGATGGCTAAAGCGCATTCGAAGATCCGACTCACTCTCTCCAGACTCTGGATTGGTCTCCTAGCGGGAAGTCTCTTGGGCCTGATATCTCCGATTATTGGATTATTTCTAGGGCTGCAAGTCAATGCGCATCTCGGCACACTCTTCGCTGCACCACTTATACTGATAACTCTCATGACAGGCATCCCTTTTGGAGAATTTTCCCTCGCCTTGCGAATCGTGAGTCTCCTATTGTCCGTGATCATTGGAGCAATCCTTGGTGCCCTTGTCCAACAACTTTTTACAAAGCAAACACCACCCAACAATAATTAGTGTCTGTCAAAAAACCCCAAATTCCCCGGTAAAATCTTGAAAAAACTCACT
>JAPORV010000257.1 GCA_026710055.1 Aestuariivita sp. | reverse complement strand
ATGACGGCCACCACCAGAATTTGCCAGAACGTCATGCCAGGGCGACCATTCCCGCGATCAACCTGCTGGCTGTGATACGCTTCAATCAGACCGAGAACCGTGTCACGGGCGTCACGATGACACCATAAGGCCTGTCAGGCATAGCAGAGAACTTCGGTATCATCGCGGGAGGTCGGGTCGAAGGTGAGCTGACGGGTGGCGGTATTACCAAGAAGGGGTTGTATGGCGAAGGATGTGCGCATAATGTGACCTTTCTTTCGAGAGATTCTGGCGAAGATTTGCTGATTTGGGGCAAATCTTGGTGATAATTGCTGATATTGTCCCAAATACCCGCAATCTTCGCCAGAGAAAAACGACAAAAGAGTCAACTCTTTCAGAGTTTTAATACTGATTTTTAGGTTTTTTTCACAGACACTATTTAGTGTCTGTTAAAAAACCCTATTTTTCTCAAATTTCAAGAATTTACCATGTTTAAAAGTATATTTTTCAACGTGTTGACTTAACCGAAATATGTGGATGTCTTTTCTTCAATTTAGTGAAGATTGGCTGATTCAATGGAAATCATGTAAGATATTAAGAAATTGTACCAAATATCGAAAATCTTCGTCAGAACAAACACATTAGAAAAGTACATGTTTTCAATATTTTACTAGCGAATTTAGGGTTTTTTAACGGACACTATTTAGTAATGAAGAGGCGGAACGTAAAAAAGAATTGTGCAATCGTCCTTTTTTAGCATGGTATAGTTTAAAAAACGGATACCTTAGAATTTGGCTACGGCAATGCTGGCACGACAGAAGCGGTGTCTGTAAGTAGGAATTCAGATACATATGTTTGCTTTTTCGGGAGCGTAGGATATGGGGATGATACCGTGATGCGCGTGCCAACCGCTATAGTCACGACGTTTCCCGAATGCAAAAGATCATCAATTGGATTAATAATGCGCCAATGAAATCGAGTCTAAAAAGATCAAGCGGATATTGACCGTAGAATTGCGTGGCGACATGCCGTGTCGGTATATAAGTTATCTTGGAGTTTCGATATGTTTAATTATTTCGCCCAGACGAGAACGATACTTCTGTCATTTTTAGCTTTCTTCGCTCTGTTCATGGCCTTTCGCTGGGTGCATGCAGGGATTGGAGATGGTCCACTTTTGGACACATTATTCAATGGCCCGGATGCAAGAGAGCGTATAGCGGGAATGTTGCCATCGGAAATTCTAGTGCATTTGATAGGCACTTCGACTATCGACATGCTATACCCTTTCGCCTACGGTATTTTCTTTTCGGGATTACTTTATCGGCTCGGAGGTGGAGGGGCTTGGCGTGTGCGGCTTGCATTCTTGCCCTTGATCGGAGCAGGCTTCGACCTTCTTGAAAACCTTATTCAGATATCTGCCTTAGCGGGGGGACCTGATATACTTGGTTTTAAGCTTGCATTAACTGGACCAAAGTTCGTGTTTGCGCTTTTGAGTATCATTTTTTCTTTTGTTCTTGTCATGAGCGCCGCAGTTCGGTATTTCCAGAGTTACTTGAAATCTTAAGCTTGTCCATTTTCGTAGTCCGTAAGTCTGCAGTGCATTTGTCCATAATCTAACGCTATCAGGAATGAGAACGCAATAAAAAGGGGATGATAGTCCCCAATTGAGTATACTCTTTTAAGGCAATGGCATTGATTGCACGCTTGCTTCACATCATGCTCGATATCCTTGGTCCCGGCTTAGCTGTGTTTGAGGGACTGAATCAAAATTTCGCAAAGGTCTATATGTAGACATTGATGATTGACATATGGTATAATTTATTCTTTTTTGCCAGATTTTTTCAATTTTCAATCTTTGACTATTAGATCAATGTCTTTGGTTCGAGCGTTGACATCGGTTAATCATGTTGGTTTGCGGTGCTTTTCTCGTGCGTTGAGACGCCCTTGCCAAAGGTAGCTTCTGATGCATTTGGGAAAACCGTTTACAGGTCTTGACCTGCAGGCGATCCTTTCTTACGCTGTTCATGAATTGTGTCTTACTGAGACCCCAAAGGATAACCCATGGCAGAACTGGCAGAGATCATGAGACCCGCAACCTATCAGGATGTTTTGGACGCGCCGCCGCATATGGTGGCAGAAGTGCTTGCCGGAACGCTTTATACCCACCCTCGACCCGCTATGCGCCATGCACGGGCAAGTTCCGTGATTGGAGCCAAGGTCGGATCATCGTTCGATTATGACGACAATGGTCCGATTGGCTGGTGGGTTGTCTTTGAGCCTGAGTTGCACCTAGGCGCCGACATTGTTGTACCGGATGTAGCCGGCTGGCGGCGCGAGACGATGCCGGACTATCCCGATGCAGCTTATTGTGACATTCCACCGGATTGGGTGTGTGAAGTGCTCTCGCCCTCAACCCGACGCATTGATCAGAATGAGAAGCGGACGATCTATGCCCGTGAAGGGGTATCGCATCTGTGGTTTGTTGATCCGGATGCACAGATTATGGAGGCTTTTGAACTCCGCAAGGGACAATGGGTACTGCTGACAACGCTGTCAGATGACGCGGCGGTGTCGCTGCCGCCGTTCGAGGCGATCACTTTCCCCCTGGATGCGCTCTGGCCCTGATGAACAAGAACGGGCACACCGACAGGTTATAAGGCGGCATTTTCCCCAAGAGCCACTCTGAAGCGATGTCGCTTGCGCTACCCGTCACAGCACAATTCTTCTTATTGGCCAAGGCCGGTGGGAAGTTACCTCATGCCGGATCAAGCGTGTTCTGTGGGCTGGCATAATGCTGAGTTCGGTAAAAAAATAACTTTTTGTTTTTGACAGAGATTTGCGCTAAAGTGAAACAAAAATGATGTTATAGGCCAGTATGCAGGCGAAGAGTTCTGGTCACATAGACCGTCAATGAAGAAAATTTTGGATCTTCCGAAAATAATTATCAGATTTTGTAGAATGGAACACAATATAAGGGTATGATGTCAGCCCATATTGTCGTGTATTTTAATCACTGCGGATATGTAAAGCTAAAGATTGGAATGGCGAGAGACAAGAAAATGAGTGATATTCGTGAGACGCGGACAAAATATGATTGGAACCATTAAAATAAAGACTGCTGAAAGAAAATGGTTGAAAAAGGAAAAAGTTAGAAATCAACATTTTTATCGACAGGCTTCGAAAAACGATAATTCAACGGTTATCAAATAAACTAGTGTCTGTAAAAAAACCCTAAATTCGATATTAAAACGCTGAAAAAGTTGACTCTTTTGTCATTTTTCTCTGGCGAAGATTGCAGGTATTTGATACAATATCATCAATATTAACCAAGATTTGCTCCAAATCAGCAAATCTTCGCCAGAATCTCTCGAAAGAAAGGTCACATTATGCGCACATCCTTC
>JAPORV010000064.1 GCA_026710055.1 Aestuariivita sp. | reverse complement strand
CCCGTGCTCACACTCGCCTTTCCATCCTTCAGTGTCATTTTTTTCATCGGGTTTTTCAATCCGAGGGTTGTCATGCCTGCTGGGTAGGTGGATATTTTGTGGACGCAAAAATCACCCGCACGGCATCATGAAAAAAGTGAGCGGGAATGACTGAGAAATACATTCCGTAGGTAGACTCTAGCAACAGTTGATGCTAATTTTGTCAAACTTGATTGCGTCGGGAAGACATTAATTTTTAATTCTATCGTTCATAAGAGATGCCGGATGTCGCTAGTAATCAACACTTGGTCGACCAAAAATAGGAACACAAAATGTTTTCGATTAATACATTTTCCGAAGAATCCTCCGATGCTGCCTTTCGACGAGTGTTAAATGAAATTCTCCAAGCCCCAAAAGTCGAAAAGGTTCAAACTGGCGCGGAAAAGGTCAGTGATTCGAACTTTTTTGAACGGTTGGCGTACCGATTTGAGATCAAAAATCCGCGCCATCGCATCGTAGCCAATGATGTATACAAACTTAACTTGCCCGTTGCAGTCGCTAGGTTCGTTTGGATGATATCTGGCAACAATAGACTAGCCGACATCGCATTCTATGAACCGCGTGTGATAGAATTTTACTGACGACGGCATCATCGTTCCAGGGTCTTCGTACGGCACAAGAATTCGTCAAGCACATCCTGGAATAGATCAATTGCAAGGTGTGATCTCCAAGCTTCGTAACGAACAGAATACGCGAAGAGCGGCTATTTCAATTTATCAACCAACCGACACGGTGAGAGAATCTAATGATATCCCATGTGCATTCGGAATATTCTTTCACATCCGTGAGAATCTTTTGCACACTCAGGTGGTTATGCGGTCAAATAATGCCACTACTCTACTTCCCTTTAATTTATTTGAGTTTTCGCTTCTAGCCGAGGTCGTTGCAGCCGAGTGTCAGGTCGAAATAGGTTCCTTCAGCCATTATGCCGCGTCAATGCATATATATGACAGGCTTAGAAATTTTTCTGAGAAAATCTTAACCAATGGTGGTGCCATACAATCTGTTGCTATGCCGCCGATGCCCTCAGCGATTGCTCCGTTAGAGGAAGTCAAAAAGTTAGTGCAGTTTGAAGCTGACATGAGGCACAGGTCGGAGGCAATCGCGGATGACACTATCGAAGACGAAATTAACAGAATTCGCGAGGTTCATAGTACATACTGGCAACAGTTGGCATTTCTGCTTCTTTCGAGTCTGATTAAGCGAGATAGTTCGAAGTGCTCTAGGAAAAGCGCGAAAGCTTTATCTGCAGCCCTTAATACTGATCTTGCGAAACTGATAGAATGGCCTCCCGCAAATACTGATGATGAAGTTAACCAAGCTAATCTTCTGATATTAGAGTCACTTAAGCGACCTGAAAATATAGTTACATTCAATAAAACAAAGACAGGCGACTCATTCCGCAAACAGGCAATCGCCTATGAGAGCGTAAGCGGTGAACGGTTAGCCGCCGCCGAGCTTCTAGAAGTACAGGCTAGAATCGAAATGCGATTGGCTGCCCGTGGACTTGATATAGAAGTAAGCGAAGGCGATTTCCGGTCAGTCCTCTCTGATGTTCGAAAGCAGAAATGAACGACCTGAGAATAAGAACAACAAGTCCTGCGATTGCGGAGATTGAAAAACGAATCCGCAGTGCAACTGGTGCACCTAGCGCTTACGCTGCAATGCGGCGTCTATGTTCGACAGTAGTTGAGGCGTCAAGGCAAACAGATCCTCCCTTCAGAGTCAAGCCTCTTTTGGATGTTCTCAATGTTGAATTCGAGTATCAAAATGTAAATTGTGGGGCTGCCGAGGCCTCCGTCAGTTTGCGCGAGGACAGGTTAATTCTAGATGTTCCACGACCGCACTTTGATGGTCGAAGCGGTCGATATAGACGCTGGCGGTTTTCAATTGCCCACGAGTTTGCTCATATCTTGTTGATTCGGACGCTAGGGGCGAAGATTCTGGAGTTGACTAATCAAGACAAGTTTTCTTATCGGTTCGTGGAGGGCCTTTGTGATCATGCTGCTTCCCACTTATTGTTACCACGCACACGACTGACCGAAACCTTGCGTAGGCAGAAATTCTCTCAAGATACCGTGCGCGATATAGCCAAGTGCTTCGACACGTCACAATCGGTTGTACTTCACGCATTAGAAGATCTTCTGCCTCGTGGAGCGATTTTCTTAATAAAAAGCTATAAGCGTGACGAAAAGGAGCGAGTTGAACCGAGAGTTTTCTTTTGCTCATCAAGATATTCCCGGGATGCAGTTCGTCCGTGGCTACCACGCGGCTGTACAATGAAGCATATAAATGTAGATGCGAGCAGACCCCTTAGAGGTATCAGTATTTTGCTCAATACAAAAGAGTGGCTCTTAGAAGGCAAACAATTGCCGTGGATGTTCGGCCCACCACAACCAGATATGTTCTATAAGCTAAATGGTGCAGAGCAAATCAACGATAACCACTATGGTACTGCAATCATTTGTGCTGAAAAGGGGAAATTCGATAGGGGGTTGTTCGACAACGAGGAGAGATTTCAATGATGCTCTATATCTCGGGAGCCTTGCACAACTCCAGTGATTTAAATAACGCACGCAAACTCTATGAAGCCACCGCTAAGCTGGTCGAGGAAAAGGGAGCGTCGTATTTTCTACCTCACAAACAGAATGATCCGGTGCAGGCAGCCAATGTTTCCAGTGAGGAGGTATTTTCACGCGACTTTTCAGCGATACAAGATTGTGTCGCTATAGTCGCATTTTTGAACGAGGCATCGCACGAGATCAAAAAAAATGCAAAGAATTATTAACCTCACCGGTCGCTATAGTCGCATTTTTGAACGAGGCATCGCACGGTGTTGGTGCCGAGATAGCTATGTGTCTCGACTGGAGAAAACCAATCCTTCCTCTCTTAGAAGCTTCGCGAACCTGTTCTAGATTTCTTGAAGGCTTTCTCATATCACAAAATTACGAAATCGTTAGGTATCAAAGCACTGAAGATATTAGTCGTATTTTAGACTGGTTTATCAGTTCCCAGCAAAGTCGAATTCCGAACCAAAAATACGCTGACCCCATTCCCTATAGAAACTTGAATTGATGGAACACTAGTGTACCAACTACATTGAATTGATGAAAATATCACTTTCATTTTTGACGTACATTTTCCTTTCACAAAGCTAAATGGTTGAAAAATCTACTGTCTTCACAAATTATAAACCATCAATTTAATAATTTCTGGATACTAAATGCGGTGATTACTGCTAATTTTCACCTGACTAGTATATCAACTTTATTATATTGATGGGTATAGGGACTTGAGTTTGATGCGGGCACCGTCGGTTGTGAACCGCCAGTTGACGGAGT
>JAPORV010000041.1 GCA_026710055.1 Aestuariivita sp. | reverse complement strand
TGCCGGCGGGAAGCAGAACGTAAAGCCACAGAAAAAACAGAAGAAGCGCGCCACAGGCCAGAAAAACGGCAACCGGGACCAAAAGCGGCGAATCGTCCACCGCGAAAATAAGCGGAAAGCCGATCACGGAACGCCCCGGACGAATCTCATTTCGCGCGTTCTCCGCGTGAGATTGGAAAGCCAGGTGAAGGCTCCGCCATCAGGTGTTTCGTCACCATTCCCTCACCCGCTAGCCGGCATCCGGGCGCCTGGACGCGTCCAATACGGCGCCGAGCCGGTCTTCGTTCATGCCGAACCGGTCCGCTTCCGGAACCTTTTGCCATTCCGCCGGCATCTCCCTGGCATCGTCCGGGGAGGCATCGATCATGTTCGCAATCATGGGCAGCCGTGCAAATTCTGACTCACACGCACCGGAACACAATCCAGTGTTCCGTATCGGTGCCGATGTATCCGCCGCCGCCCGACACGGCAGAGCCGGTACTGTAAACGGGATTGATGATCCCGTAACTTTGGCTATCAACCCTGCGATCCACGATCAGCGCGTGGCGGTGCCCCAGTTCCCGGCAATGCAGGTACATCTTGTCCTCGGCCTCACGATACTGGGACCCGGAATTCGACCTGCCCTTGTAGACATAGCCGATGGTGCCGTCAGTCAAGGCCACGGGTGTCCGCTGCACACTGCCCGCCGACAGGCAGCCCGCCAGACAGACACTCGCGATCAATGACAGGATCAGCCGCATCCTGATGGGTGGATTCAGGCCGTTGCCTGTGCGGCCGGCCTTGTACTCTTCCACGGTCATATGCCGCCGCCGCCCACCGGATTTCAGTTTCACCACATCGCCTTCCTGAAACGGTTTGCTTGCCATCGCTCTCTTCTTTCGCGTCTGACGATGGGCGGCTATTCCGCCGGCGCCATTCGGGTCTTCCTTGCCCCGAACGCGCCCACGATGCCCCGCCGCTCGAAGGTTCCGGCGGTCTCCGCGTGGTTTGGGCCCGCGAAGCCGCCCTGTATGCGGTTTCCGACGCCGCCCGTCCGGTGCGAGACGGGGCGTGTCAGCGACTATTCAAAGGGGCCCGTCGTGCCGAAATGCGTCCCGATATAGGCGACCTCCGCACCGCCCTGGGTTGTGGCCGAGCCGCCATGGGTCCCGGCCAGGGCCCGGGGGTTGCCCGCCCCATCGTCCCGATCGGACAGATGGCCACCCCAGTGCCCGGCCTGACGGCGGACGGGATCATCAGGGCTGACGACCGTCACCCGGCCCGTCAGCCGGCCGGTGGCGGCGTCGATTGGGGCCGGCCGCAGGATCAGGCGGGCGGGGGCGGTTTCATCGATCGGGATGATCCCGCCATCCGGGGTCTCGGCAATGCCCACGAGCCGGATGTCGGAGATCTCCCCGGACACGGTGCGGTCGGCGAAGTCGGCCGTGGCCGTGAACACGCCACTGTAGTCGCCCAGCTCATGGGTGCCCTCGGGAACCGGGTCGTCGGTGCCCGCCCGGTAGGCATACAGTCCCCCGGCGAGGCCCCGATAGGTGGCCGTGCCGCCGGTCGGGACCGTATTGTCGACGAGTTCCGGGCCGTCGACGAAGGCCCCCGCCTCGGCACCCGTCAACCCGCCGTTGGCCCAGTCGCCCTCGACGCGCAGCCAGTATCCGCCGACGAGCCAATCGCCGAGATCATCGGGATCGGCATCGAGCAGTCCGGCCGCCGCCGTGATGCTGGTGCGGTCAAAGTCCAGCAGGGTTCCCGAGACCGCGGTGCGGCCGGTGGGCGAGCGCACGGTCTCGCGGTCCACCAGATGCGTGTCCGTATTCAGGGATGTCGCGCTCCCGTCCGCACGGCGCACGACAATGTCGATCGTCCCGTCCGGCCGCCGGGTTGTGTCCACGGCGGTGACGTCCGCGACGCGGCCCTCCCGACCGGTCTGATAGACGCTGCCGAACTGCGGGGGGGATTCCGCGCCCGCCTGTCCGGCATCAACCGCTTGCCCGGCATCGGCGGTGAAGGCGTCCGTGCGGGCGGCGGTCTCCGGACCGGGTGGGGGTGAATCCCCGCCGGAGCCCCCGCCACAGGCGGACAGCAGGGCAAGGGCCGCCAGGGACGCCAGGACCGGACCGGTGGTAAGGATACGTGCGGTCATCGACCTCTCCGGGATCGCGGGTGTTTCCCTGGCCGTGCGGGTCGCTCCCGCACGCACGGCCCCGAATGCGGCCGCAAGGCCCGGATGCTCGAGCGCACCGGCGGCCTTCGACCTCGTTGTCCTGTCATTCGGCATTGTCGTTCCTCCCTATCTCGAATTGATCCTTGCATTTCGGATTTCCTTTCCCTTTTCCCGCTACCGCCGCTTCGCCCCGAACGCGCCCACGATGCCCCGCCGCTCGAAGATCCCGGCGGTCTCCGCGTGGTCCGGACCAGCGAAGCCGCCCTGTATGCGGTTCCCGACGCCGCCCGCCCCGTAGGTTCCGTCGGCCGCGACGGGAACGCTTGGGAAACGCACTTCGGAAACCGTGTGCGGCGCGTTGCGGTCAAGGTCCACGATGCCGGTGAAATCGGCGGCCAGCGTCCGGCTCCCGAAACGGTAGTTCAGCTCCGCGTCGCCCTGCAGGACGCCTTCGCGCCGGTCGCCGCGGGCCGGCGTTCCGACCATCAGCCCGCGCCACTTCGCGCTCGCCGCGGGCCGCGATCCCGTGAGGTCGCCGGCGGCGGATGCGCCGCGGGCGGTCAGGGTCTGGCCACTGTCCGCCGTCACGGCGATGCCGGCCTCCAGCTGGAACGCGCTATGGTCCAGCCAGCCTCCGTAGTCACGGCTATCCGCCCCGCCGGCGCCTCCCCGCTCTTCGATCAGCGTCACGCCGTTTTTCGTCAGGACGGCCAGCGACCGGCCGTCTTCCGACTCCGTGTTCCGGAGATCCTCAAGGGTGATCGTGATCGAACGACGCGTGCGGGGTGCCGTGAGCGTGCAGCGCGTTCCCCGGCAGTTCGTGGCGAGGATAAAGTCCTCCCCCTCGATTTCACCGTAAAGGGTCGAGAGGATCAGCGAATCGATCCGGTCGGATATCGCCGCCGCCCGCGCGGCCTGGTCGGCGACCGCCTCCACGGGCGGCGCGGATCCCGTCAGGGCGACCGCGGCGTCGGGATCCAGGGGCTCCGGCCCCGATCCGCCTTCACCGTCACCGCACGCGGCCAGCGCCGAGGCCGCCGCATACGCCGTCCATCGTTCCATGCCGTCTCTCCTTCCTTCCATATCCCGCACCCGCCGGAGGCCGTCAGTCCTTTTCCGCGACGAAGGAGCCGACGTAGTCGTTGTCCAAATCCTCCACGACGCCCCCGACCCAGCCGGACGGGTCGCCCGCGTCGCTGGCGTACCACCTCGCCCGCGCC
>JAPORV010000217.1 GCA_026710055.1 Aestuariivita sp. | reverse complement strand
AGGTTGTAGGGGCTGGCATCTCGGCTCAGATCTGTTGACCTTCCGGCGAAAATAACGTCTGGCGAATTGGTGCAAGCGGGGTCATGGTGAGGGAACTCCGAATGAGAAAATGAACAATTCGGGCTCTTATCACTCACTTTTTGAGGCTTGTTGAGAGCTAATTTAGCTTATGGGCAGTGCGCACCTGACAGCCCCTTCATTCTGTTTTTGGCGTTGAGGCATATGCCGTCGACGGGTTCTGCTTGCGCAGATGTTCGTATTTTGCCCAATATGTTGATGATGTGAGCTGATTTTGTTGAGAAATCGGCTTCAGGGGACTTGTATTCATTGAGCGATTGCTTAGCTCTCACACAACCCCATTTTCTGCCATCACATCCAAAAAAAATCCACTGCCGACTTTTGCAAGTGGCTCTTCAAATAAAAAACTATTATTATGAACATGACTTCAATTTTTTCAAAAGATCGTATTAAAGAAAACATGTGCATTGAAAAATTAATCCCTTGGAAATAATCTTACAAAGCGATTCAAAACGATAGGAAAACAGTTGTGGAGTGCTTCCTTTGTCCTCAGTGGATATGACCCTATGCTAATGCCGTTTTAACGCTCACAGTGCAACGGCAGGTTGATGATGACGCAGAAGACGCACCGCATCGGTGATTAAAACCGAGGTTGTAAATGATATCATTGAATTTAAACATAAACCAACTTCTTTATATGTAACGACTTGTACCAAGTGGGACACCGCAACGCTGGCCGTCGCTTAAGCGCTGCGTGATACATTTCTGAATCACTATTACCATAGACGAAATTGAACATTGATGACTATAATGGGCAATCCAACGAAAATTGTCAGTCATGACAACTCAGTTGTAAAAAATAGAAGTACAACTTATTGTCTACTCACATCGTGCCTTATCGGACAATAAATAAATGACTTCAAAAGTTCATCTTCCTTCGCTTTTCATAAAAGATTTCAGAGGCATTCGTTCCCTTGAAATCAATAATTTGGGCCGTGTCACACTTCTTGCAGGGAAAAATAGTATTGGAAAAACTACTATTCTTGAAGCCATTCGAGTTTTTGCTTCCAGGGGTAACGGTCATACAATTCTTAATCTTCTTAATACCCGGGAAGAATTTTTTAGAGGAGAAGATGAGGATGGTGACCAAGTCCTATTTCCAGATTTCTCATCTTTATTTTATGGATACAACCCAGAAGATGAAAATAGCTTACCATCCCCCATCCAAATAACGACTACTCAGCGCACCCCTCACAAAATTTCTTTAAGCTTGGTTGAGATAAGCGACGAGACACAAAGTGAAACTCTAGCCAATGAAAACTTTCATTTAAATGATTTTCAAGTGTCTGTTGACAATCACACACGGACTTTTCCAATTATTCCATTTGAATACTCGCACAGAACAGGATTTTTAGACCTCGATCGCTTGCCAACCCAAAAGGATGGCCATCAGCCATTACTCTTGAATCTCTGAGTCCGGGATTACTTCAAAATAATAGAATCGCAGAAATTTGGGATAATGTAGCTCTCACTTCATCTGAAGAATTTATAGTCAATGCTTTGAGATTAGTCGCTGGAACGAAACTTGATCGTTTAGCCGTCATTGGCGAAGGGCCTAGAAGCCGAGGTCGGCGTATGGTTGCTAAACTTAATTCTACACCACAACCGGTCCCCTTAAAACGTCTTGGAGATGGAGTTCAACGTTTACTGGGAATTGCTTTGGCATTGGCGAATTGTCAAAATGGCATTCTTCTCATTGATGAAGTTGAAAACGGCATTCACTACTCAATTTTACCCAAGTTATGGGATATGATTTTTAAAACGGCACAAGAAGGCAATATACAAGTTATCGCGGCAACCCACAGTTGGGATTGTATTTCCAGTTTTACCCATTCTGCTCTCGCAACAGATCAAGTAGGAACACTCGTCCGCCTCGAAAAAGACGAGGACGATTTGTATCCTGTTCACTATTCTGAAGAAGACCTTGAGATTATAGCCAAGCACAACATTGAAGTGCGATAGCGGGTATGAGGACAATACCGAATTCACAGGTGCTCTTAGTTGAAGGTTACAACGACGAAAAAGTCGTTGAACATCTTTTGAAAAATTGGGGAGTTTCCTTTGAAAACCATTTCAAAATTAAACAAGCCGGAAACATAGATGAACTTCTTAAATTAATTCCGCGTCAAATCAAAGAATCTGGAATCAAGACATTGGGCATACTTGCCGATGCAAACAACAGTTTCGACAACCGTCAGCAATCGATTTCTGACCGACTTAAAGAAGCACACTGTTCAACGACATCACAACTTGCGCCGATTGGCACTGTTTTTTCTGGCTGGAAAGGTATCCGTATTGGTATTTGGCTTATGCCAGACAACCAGACCGCCGGCGAGCTGGAAAATTTTATTTATCGTATGATTCCCAAAGACGATTCAATATTGCCTAATGCTAAAAAATTCATCGATAATATTCCCGTCGAAGATCGTAAATTTAGTAACAAGAAACTTTTTAGAGCTTATGTGCATGCTTGGCTAGCAACACGCAAAAAACCGAATCCCATGGGACTTGCGATTTCAGCCCAAGACCTTGACAAAAATGCTAAAGAAGCAGTGCAGTTTTATAAATGGTTGCGTAAATTATTTGAATTTTAATTATTTTAGCTGCAAAACATCTGAAACATTCAAAATACAGCAAATTATAACAAAACAAATCCCGTATAATTAAACCAAGCAAGAGCCTCACTGCCTAACCCGCCATTGCGCCATCGTCTTGTTACCCTTGCTCCGGTTACCACCCACACAACAAAGTTAAGAATCTAATCACACACCAGTTGAAATGGTTCTTTACACCTTAACGCCGGCAAAAAGGAGACGATTGCACCGGCGTTGAAGTCTGTTAAAATGGCCGGACTAGAGCGCCGAGACTCTAACGTGTTGCGCTGGCAGCTTAGGGACACAACATATGGTATGAAATTTAGTATACCACACAATATTCGCACCCTTTGATATCTGCCAGTCGGTTTCAAAGCGATCAGAGAGAGACCCGCGAAGGTAAGTTTTGGCTGGTTTCACACCCAATCCCAATTGAGGATAGCAGGGTGACGCGCTTGTTGCGCTATTGGGGGTGGAGAAGTTACGTCCTTTCACACCAATGATCCTACCCTGTTGGCGCTTTTGGAAAATATCAGTCTTGGTTATGTGTTCGAGGTCGTTGTTCCTTTAGCGACACTCCGCCATAACGACTCGGCAGCTTGCTCCATTGTCGCGGCCTGCCCATTGGCCATTTTTTTACTACGCAAGTCACTTTTTCTGCGCGCTCAAGTCACCCTGACGAATCGACCGCTCCAGCGTCTGAGCCCCC
>JAPORV010000466.1 GCA_026710055.1 Aestuariivita sp. | reverse complement strand
GCCGGATAGGGAAAAATGTAGATTGATCGGACGAATTTTCGCGAAATCGGGCGAATCTTGCGTGATGAGCAAAATTCGACAAATAATGATCGTGTCATATCAATGGTTTACAAAATTCGTCCCACACCATATGAGAACCACACCCAGTTCATACGTGGAGAAGTTGCCGCGATCCTTCATTGGAAGAAGGAATATGGGCGTGAAGAATATTACTATACTTTGAGATAGGGACTCTTAGGAAGTGGTTGTGCCAGAATTGGTGTTCGAAGCCTTGTGAACTTGGTAAGACGATCTACCGCGTCACCCCACGAAACACATCATTCAATTCCGAAGGGTCAGGAACATCTTGCTCTATTGTAAATCTACGAAATTCTATGCAATGAATAATTGTGATTATTATGTCGGATTTAGTTACGCTAGTTAAATGTCGTTAAATCGGGCCTGATCCGGCAGTCAAATGATATCAAGCGCGCAGTTGTTTGGTATTGGAAAGCAACTCCCAGCGAAACCCAGCGTTGCATTTCTTGTTCGATATGATTAAGATGATATCTCTTCAAGGGATTTTCTATGACCGAATTCAGGCGAAATGAATTGGTGAATTTCATTCAAAATGGAGCGAAGTCTCCACCTCCGGTTTTTGTCGGTCGCCAAGATATCATAGAAGACATCTTGGATAAGTCACGTCACGCATTTAAGCGTGGCGGTGCTGCACCTGGTAATACCATCATTATTCAAGGTGCCCCGGGAGCAGGTAAGACATCCATCTTAACGGAGGTATCACAACGAGAGACTCAAGAAGAAAATGCACCCCGCATTGTTGTGGTGACAAATGATGAAATCATGAATCGTCGTCCCGAAGTGATGACAGCTATTGCTGTCGCAGCCTCCAAGCCTAAGAATGAATGGTTTACGGCATTGAAAACAAAAGGAACTGATTTGGGGCAACGAATCGGCAATGTCAGTTTTCTTTCTTTTAGTGCTGACTTTGCACAAATAACACAACAACGAGATCCGGTTGATCTTTATACATTAGCAAGAATGATCCCATCCGATAAATGGGTACATCCGGTTATTCTTGCAATTGACGAAGCGCAACGGTTTGAGGAAACAAGGAACAGCCCCCCGGCGCGATTCCTGCAATCTATTCACGATGCCAATCAAGTATCTTTACCTCTTACGCTTTTATTTGCAGGGTTGAGTGACACCCAGTATCGGGTTAATGAAATGGGCATCACAAATGGGATAGCTGCATTAACGGTTGATGTATTAAACGGTCAGGAACAAACACAAGTGATCGACGGGTTTTGTACCTATTTCGGTGTAGACGTTGGCTCGCAACGTAAGACTCTGCATACGTTTTTTGAATCAACTGATGGTTGGCCCCGGCATATTTTCTGGGCACAACAAGCATTGGCCGAGATATTATTCCAACCAGAGGTGAATGGGAATTTAGATCGAATCACGGATTGGGCGATTGCCGAACAACGTCGTGATCAGTTCCGTATTGGCTATTATGAAGATCGAAGATCGTTAGCCCTAAAGCGCTCGAAAAAGCTTGTTGGAGCGGTGATGAAGACCGTCGATCTTTATAACAATCGCGGTACGAAGATTGATTTTCCAGATATTGGTGACAAAATCGAGTATTTTACGAAGCAATTTAAGAGTTGTGGACGTGGATGGCGCGTTCCCGAGAGTTTCGGCTCGGGGGAGAGCGGTATTGATCGTTATATTGAGCACCTTATTCATCAAGGCGCGTTAGTTGAGGATGTGTGGAGCGATACATACCGGTGCCCGATTCCCAGTTTTCAATCTCATTTGATCGAACGAGCAGGGTTCACTCCAGTAGAAACAGCCGAGCTTGAGCAAAAGCTGGCTGCCGATCTTCCAGATAATAATGATGGATATGAGCCATAAGTCGAATCTGCTTAAAAGACTTTAAGGCCCTACTAATTGTCCTCTTTAGATTTTGATTGTACTGCATTTTATGCTGACAATAAAATTGCAACGAAGGTATATATTATTCGTTTTCTTTATGGCGTTTATCTTGTGTTTTAGTTTCGAAATCAGATGAATGATGCCGTTCGTGTAATTGCATCTCTAAATCACCTGTGATTTTGTTCACCTTGCGCCCGCGTTGTACTTCGGGACGCGCATCAATGTTATGTGCCCATTCTTGTACATTGTTATAACTCTTTACATCAAGGAATTCGGCGGCTTCATATTGGCGTCCAAGTGCCAATTGTCCATACCAGGCCCAGATCGCTATATCAGCAATCGAGTATTCTTTACCCGCCATCATCTTATTATTTTCTAGATGTTTGTCCAAGACATCAAGTTGTCGTTTCACCTCCATTGCAAATCGGTTTATGGGATATTCCCATTTTTCAGGCGCGTAGGCATAGAAATGACCAAAGCCACCCCCAAGGTAAGGTGCACTGCCCATTTGCCAAAAAAGCCAATTCAAACATTCGGTTCGTGTTGCATGGTCCGTTGGGATTAATGCTCCAAATTTTTCTGCCAGATACATCAGAATTGCACCACTCTCAAAAACTCTCGTATGTGGCTTCGTGCTTTGATCAATAAGTGCTGGAATTTTTGAATTTGGATTAATACCAACAAATCCAGAACTAAATTGATCACCATCACCGATTCTAATTAACCATGCATCATATTCTGCTTCGTCGTGCCCCATTGCCAAAAGCTCTTCAAGCATTATTGTGATTTTCATCCCGTTGGGTGTGGCGAGCGAATATAGTTGTAGAGGGTGTTTGCCGACTGATAGTTCTTTTTCGTGAGTTGCGCCGGAAATTGGACGATTAACATTAGCAAAGTGTCCGCCACTTTCATTGTCCCATGTCCAAACTTTTGGCGGTGAGTAGTTTTCTGTCATTTAGAACGCTCAATTCTTTATGTTATAATTTGATTGGTCGCGCGCAAAGGCTAGTTCTTAGATTATCATTGAAAATGAGATCGATATTTTGTTAAGAGTTTTCTGTTACCGGTTGACGAAGGTAGGTTTCGACATAAGACAGAAAATCCATTGAAGTAGGCATTTTCTTGTCCGGTTCGCCGTCATTACCGACATTCTGATCAGCTTGAAAGATCCATGTTATCTTGAACTGTTGTTCTTGGCTCATTCGGTTCGTTTGCTTAAGGTCTTCACATAATTGCCAGATATTATCAGCCTCTATTTCATCTTCTTTTATGTCTCGACCGATATCAGCTGCAAGGGCACAAAGTGATAATGCCGAAACACTGGTAGATTGACTTATGGCTTCAGCTTCAAACCCGCCGCTTGCCAGTAATTCAACCATTTGTTTTTTGCGGTTTGCTGCCTCAAAAACTTTCTGAGCATGTTTGCGATTTTTACGCGCGATATCGAGCTTACTTTTCTTTTTTTCTGTTTTATGTAGTGTATCTTTGCCGCTTTGAGAAAATTGAATTAATCCAGCTGCTTCTAGACGCATCATCGTTTCGTGAGTGGCCAAATCTATAAATTCGATCTGTGGTTCGCTCGGTTCGGTAGAGAATGTTGCAGGATTTAAGTTTTCTTTGGAATTCACCACTGCAAGTACAATTTCTTCACGACCAGCTGGTTTTCTTAATTCGGCAGAAATTAGATCCGTTCCCAGTGCGTTCTTTAAGCGCTCAATTAAATCTTCTTTAGCTATTGATCCAGACTTCTGGGGCTGACTTCTTTCAAGTGGTCCCATTACTGCTTCAAGACGCTCAAGGAATGCCTTGCGACCAGAAGGAAGCGCCATCTCTGTTTGTCCGCCATATCCGTCAAGGACATTATCAGCAATAGCTTGCTTCTGTTCCAATAAATCAACCATCCGGTGCTCAATTGAGTTGGAAGTTACTAAATTCACGACAGTGACACTGCGCTTTTGATGCTTCCTCCAAGCACGAGCGATTCGTTGCTCCAGTTTAGCTGGGTTCCAAGGCAAGTCCAAATTAATGACATTACTAGCCACTTGTAAGTTTAACCCAACCCCGCCACTTTCAGAAGATAGGAAAATGCGACATGTTGGATCCTGTTTGAAGCGATTAATTTCAACGCGACGACGATCTTGCGGTACAGAACCAGTATGCCACGCATAACCAATATCTAAATTATCAATAAGCTCGCGGACGAGATCAAGCATTTTTACCCATTCGGAAAAAATAATGATTTTTGCAGTTGGATCTTCAAGCATATCTTCAAGAACGCGTTCAAGTTCCTCAAGTTTTGGGCAATCACGAACATCTTGATCGAGAATATATGGTGTGTCGCAAATCATGCGCATTGATGCGAGGCCAATTTGGAGTCTGTTAAATTCCTCTGGAAGTAAAGGTCGCCGTTTTCCTCTTGCTGCAATAGCCGTAACGACTCGTTCATAATCTTGGTAGCGGATCGCCTGCTCCTCGGTCATTGGCAAGTAATGAAACTTGACAGTTTTCTTCGGAAGATCCCCTTCAACATCGGCTTTTCGTCTACGAAGCATTAAGGTTTTTGTTTTTTCGCGCAACTTATCTAGATTTTGATATCCCATGGCGCGACCTTGGTTATCAAGTTTGTAGTATTCGCGATTGAATCTGAATAATGGGCCAAGCAACTCAGGATCAAGGAACTGCATGATGGAATATAGTTCATCAATTCTGTTTTCGAGAGGAGTTCCTGTGAGTACGAATGCAAATCTACTCTGCAAACGTTTAATTGCTGTAGCGGTTTTCGTCCTCCAATTCTTTATACGTTGAGCCTCATCCAAAATAACAATATCTGGTTTAATAGTTTGTTGCATTTCATCGAAATCGACCATCACTTGTTCATAATTCGTGATCGTGAAGAATTGAATGCCATGATATTGTTTTAATCTTTGCTCTCGATGTCCAACAACAATCTCGTAACTGAGATTGGTCGCTGCATTAATTTGTTCAGCCCATTCTGTCTTTAGTGACGCTGGGCAAACAATCAGCACGCGCGAAATCCCAATAAGGTCTTGCAATACGCGGCATGCACCTATTGCTTGGACAGTTTTCCCAAGCCCCATTTCATCAGCAAGCAGAGCCCGCTCGCTTAATGCTAAATGTTTAACGCCTTCACGTTGATAGGGATAAAGTGGGAACTTTAGAATATTCAGCGAATCCGGGTTCTTTTTTTCGCGTTCAATGAATGCAACTCGTTTCTTTTCCCGTCGGATTTGGATTTGCCTTTGGCGCCGCCAAGGTTCACAAAGAATAGACACGCGCAATAAATCTGGTTGTTCTGATGCAATTTTTTCAAGTGCTGATAAATCTTCGTGCTGGCATTTACTAATAAGAGAATTAAAGAGTGACTTAATATTTGTGACAATCTTATTGGGCAATTTTTTGTCAGGCATCACGAGTTTGAGGTCGCGTTCAGAATCAGGGGCAGGGTAAATTTCGATTTGACTTGATCGAGTTGCTTTTTTTGGCAGTTTTTTTGACTGACGGAACTGATGCAAAACCCCTTCTATATGCTTACAAGTGCCTAGCTGGGAGACATGATAGTCAACACAGGTACAGGAGTTTTCCCGTGCAACAAGACTTCTAATTTCGACCCGATAAAATCCAGCATTAGAAGAAGGTACATTAAAGTCACCAAACGGGACTTTGTTCAATTCATCAAAAGTCTGAACCTCAGCGGCTCCCCGCCATTGTCGTCTATTAATTTCTTCTGCGTCTGTTGTTAGCCATCCAATAAAGTTTGGTTTCTTTATTTTTGTTGAATTATATTCATTTTGAATAACTGTAACCATATTCATGTCCTACCAATGTTCAGAGTTATGTAAGAATTCCAAATTGAACGCGGCACTAAAGGACTTCAAAAATTCTGGAAAGGTTTTTGTGTCATTTACGTTAAGTGATTTGCGGGAATTCAAAAATATAGATTTTCAGAAAGCAATTGTTTGCTTAGGACTGCACAAGGTAGATGAGTTTAAGTAGGTGAATTAGGCTTAGTTACGAAAATTTCACGTGAGATAATAGAATTAAAGTAGGCCTTCACGTTGCGCTTTTTTTCGAGCGAGTTTTCGGGCACGCCGAATGGCTTCAGCTTTTTCTCTTGCTTTTTTCTCGGATGGCTTTTCAAAATGTTGCTTGAGTTTCATTTCACGGAAAACGCCTTCACGTTGCAGCTTTTTTTTAAGAGCACGGAGTGCTTGCTCAACATTATTATCTCTAACGCTAACTTGCATATGGTCAATTACACCTTTCAAAAAAAGAGGTTATGTTGCTAACAAAATACTTTCAAAGTGTCTAGTTCGATCATGTCACTTTACTCAAAGTACTACTAATACTGTAGCGTGTGAAAGACTACAACCGAAAAATTAAGGCATTTCTGATGTAATTTTAATGACTTTATACTCTTAGTGACCTGTTCAAAGAGCCAATTAATGAATTAAACGATTCTGCTTACGATTTTAGCACATTGAATAGGCACTATTTTATGTTAGATTTTTAGGATAGTCTTAATGAGAAAAAAGATAATGACAGATTTACAAGATAAAATTTTGAATGCGATACTTTCCCATGTGCCATTTGATGGGTGGTCGGATACGGCTTTTGGTTCTGCAGTTTCAGATATCGGGATAGATATGACTTCAGCACGTGGCGCATATCCCCGTGGGGTTCTTGGTGTTGCAATTGCATTTCACAAACGCGGCGATCAAAGGATGCTGAAGCGAATTAAAGAAGAAGCCTTTGATTCATTGCGCATACGGGATCGGATTGCAACAGCGATAAAATTTCGGATAGAAGCGATAGAGAATAAAGAAGTAGCCCGACGTTCAGCGACTTTTTTTTCTCTTCCAACTAACGGCCCGGTTGCAGCTCGTTTGATATGGGAGACCTGTGACGTAATTTGGGTGGCGATAGGCGATAGTTCAGATGACATTAATTGGTATACGAAACGAAGTATTTTATCCGCTGTTTACTCTTCGACTGTATTGTATTGGTTTGGTGACGACAGTTTGAATCATTCGGAGACCTGGGGATTTTTGGATCGGAGGATAGAAAATGTTATGCAATTTGAAAAATTCAAAGCGCATTTGAATAATTCTCCGCTGTTGTCGCGCTTAATGCAAAGTTCAAATTGGATGTTTCGTTATGTCAAAGCTCCTAAAGGTTTTGGCTCATCAGATCTTCCTGGACGATGGGCTGATTAGTCAGAAAATATTTATTCGTCAATTTTGACGAAGACGGTTGAGCAAATCTAAGGAAATATAGCCATCTGCGACCACCCCTATTGAGTTTTGAAAGGCTCTGACGGCCGTCATAGAAATAGGTCCAATTTTACCGTCAATGTTGCCAGAGTAATAACCTTTGTTAGCGAGATGAGATTGAAGCTCTTTACGTTCAGCGGAATTTAATGGGCGATCATTACGTGGCCAAGATGCTTGAATGGAGGGACGTCCTTTTAATCGATCACTCAAGTGGCCTACGCCAATTGCATATGCATTAGAAGAGTTATAGCGTTTAATGACTCTAAAATTATCGAAAATTAGAAACTTTGCTCCTTGTTGACCGGCCGGCATTAACAATGAGGCAGGACCGTAGTCTTTAATTGCTAAACCGTTTAGTCCCAAAACTCCAGACATTGCCCAATGTGAGGGAAGGCGTTTATTTGAAGGATCAACAAGATTAAAATCAAAGTTCGTTGGAATCTGTACCTCAATCCCCCAGGGTTGATTTTGCTTCCATCCAAAGCGATTGAGATAAGCTGCGGTTGAGGCTAATGAGTCTGTTGGGTCGTTTGACCAAATATCGCGGCGACCATCTCCAGTGAAGTCAACAGCGTATTCTAAAAAGGATGTTGGCATGAACTGCGTGTGGCCCATAGCGCCTGCCCAACTTCCAGTCATTTGGGATGCAGTGGTATCGCCACTTTGCAAAATCTCTAGTGCTGCAAGCAGTTGGCTCTCAAAGAAGTCACCGCGTCTGCCGTCGAATGCGAGTGTTGCTAAAGACTGAATGACATTATCACTTCCTCGGAACTCACTATAGTTCGTTTCCAGTCCCCAAATGGCAATAATAATCTCTTTATCGACCCCATATTTAACCTCAATTTTCTCAAGGATATTATGGTAATTTTGGAGATTTTTTTTGCCGTTTTGGATTCTAGTTTGTGAGACAGCGCGATCAAGATATTCCCAAATTGCTTTGGTATATTCTGATTGATTACGATCTCGGAAGATGATATCTTCATCATAAGTGACGTTTTGAAACGCAGCATTTAAAATCAATGTTGTAATACCTCTCTGTCTAGCACGAACTTTGAATGCTTCAATCCAATCTGCAAATTGTTGGTTTGACAAAGCTACTGAATTAGCGAGAGATTTATTGTGAGATTTTGGACGAAAGACAGGGGTGTGTGATTTTGTCGATACGGCGTAAATGGGGTATGATTCTGTTCCAATTGTTGTATTTTGGCTTTCTGCCGTTGTGATGGTGGAACAGATATAAGAAATTATGATGAATTTTGCAAAGAAACGCATGTATTGGCTCCGAGTTAAAAAATTGGGCGATATTGGACAGGCGTCTAAATTAAAGCGATGGTATAATTTTTCTTTCGTAAAAATTTGTGGCCTATCAGCGAAATAATTGATTTTAAGCGATTACATGTAATCTGCCTAGAGTGGCCGAAAATAGAAAAGAAGTCACTTGACTTTGAGGGGGGGGGGGTAAATTCATAATGAAAATTTTAATTGCTTGCCCTTTTGATTAGAAGAGTTTTGAAAGCGCAAAAATCAATTCCTGTAACTTATGCACTCTAAAGTCTTATGCTACTGATCATTATCACATCCGCATGTTCATGCGTTTATGATGATTTTATCAAAGACTTTAATTTTTGATTCCAGGTGAACAGAAAATAATAGCTTGCAGATACAGGAAGAAATCATCAATAAATATCGCCTGTCATCGACTGACATAGATGTTTATCAAGCTATGAAAAGATGATTACTATGTCTTTTCATATACTCTGTCACATTAAAATTTATCAAAATTAGGTAATTGGGGTGCAGCAGAAATAAGTTCTTTCGTATAAGGATGAGTCGGCTTGCTAAGAACCCTATCGGTCTGGCCCCTCTCAACAATTTTCCCGTCTTTCATAACTAAAACGCGGTCGGTAACTGACCTTACTACGCTAAGGTCATGGCTAATAAAGAGATAAGTGAGGTTGTACTGATGACATAAATCAGCAAGTAGATCAAGTATGGTTGCCTTCACAGAGACATCAAGCGCGCTAACCGCTTCATCAAATAAAATCAATTCTGGTTGCATCACGATAGCCCGCGCAATTGCTATTCTCTGGCGTTGACCCCCTGAAAATTCATGGATGTATTTTTGAGCGTCTTCAGGACGTAATCCGACAGCAGTCAGTGCTGTAGAGAGTATGTCGTGTCTTTTACGATCAGACAGTGATTTGGGAAGAAGATGAAAAGGCTCGGAAATTAGGCGGTCAATCCGGTGGCGAGGATTAAAGCTACTAAATGGATCTTGAAAAACAACCTGCATTTTGTGACGTATAGAAAAATTAGGTCTATTCGCGCGAAACACAGGTTCGTCTTCCAATAGTATGTTGCCATTATCAACCGGATTAAGCCCTAGAATTGCGCGAACAAGAGTGGATTTTCCGCATCCACTCTCCCCAACAAGTCCTAATCGCTCTCCTTTGTGAAGTTGAAAAGATATGTCATTCAGGGCACGAAATTTTGTACCAGCTTTGAATAATCTTGTACGTGGTAACTGATAATCCTTTGAAACGTTTTGAACGCGTAAAAGTGTATCGGACGATGTATATTTAGGAAGTTGAACAATGTGTCGGGAGGCAAAAAATAATTTCTTGGTATAGTTATGACCCATATGAGAAAGTAAATGATGTGTTTTTGCACTTTCTACAATTTTTCCTGATTTCATAACAGTGATATGGTTTGCAAGATTCGCAACAACAGTGAGATCATGGGAAATCATCAACATCGCCATTTGGTTTTCAGTTACCAAGTCTTTAAGGAGATTTAAAATTTTGGCTTGAGTCGTTACGTCTAACGCAGTTGTGGGTTCGTCCGCTATCAATAATTTAGGTCTTAAGGCGATAGCAATCGCGATTACCACGCGTTGTCTTTGACCGCCTGACAGTTGATGAGGATATAGTGAAATAGGAAATCTATTTTGTGGTAGGCCAACGCGAGCGAGAAGATTAAGCGCACTCGTATTCGCAGCTTCACGCGATATCGCTTTATGAATTCGGATTGTTTCTGCTACCTGAGCACCAATTGTTTTGACTGGATTGAGAGCCGTCATGGGTTCTTGAAACACCATCCCAATCTTATTTCCGCGAATTGCGCACATCTGCCGTTCGGTTTGCATTAACAGATTTTCTCCATTGAATTTAATCTGACCAGAAACATGAGTGCCATTCGGAAAAAGTTGCATTATTGAACAGGCGACCATGGACTTCCCCGCGCCACTCTCGCCCGTGATGGCGTGAATGTTACCAACTTCAAGGCTCAGCGAAATATTATCCAGAATTGATGTTTGATGAATAGAAAGACAGAGGTTCTCAATTTCCAAGATATTCATTGCATGAAATCCAAATTCGGATGATAGGAATTACTCTGAGGTATTAAATGATTCTCGGCTTGGAGAAGTGGGTAAAGAGGTACGTTAGCAGACGAGAAAATTGAAAAAGAGCAGCAGTTTTCTTTGACAATATTCGCAATTTATCCATTTTTAAGTATTACTTGAAAAAAATTGGAGATTTCAAGAGCGCTGTATCCTTAATCGAGGGTCAAGAAAATCTCTTAGGCCGTCGCCCATTAAATTCAGACCTAAAACCGTTAGAATAATGGTTATGCCGGGTACTAACGCAAGATGCGGGGCAATACTCACCATTGTTTGTGCGTCAGAGAGCATTCGCCCCCAACTCGGTACGGGTGGTTGTGCACCAAGCCCAACATACGATAACCCCGACTCAGCAAGTATTCCGAGCGAAAATTGAATAGTTCCTTGCACAATAAGTAGATTGCTAACATTTGGAAAAATATGTTCATAACTAATGCGGAAGGTTGATTTTCCTGCAACCTGGGCTGCTAAAATAAAATCTAGTTTCCAAATCGACAAAGCAGCACCGCGTGTTATGCGCGCAAAAACTGGGATGTTGAAAATCCCAATTGCAATTATAGCATTGGTCGCGCTAGGTCCGAAAATAGCTGTAATAAGTATGGCAATAACAAGTGACGGAAAAGCAAAAACTAAGTCGTTACCTCGCATAATGAGTTCGTCCAACCAAGATCCAATCTGGGCTGCTGCAGCGAGACCCAAAGGAACCCCAAGAATCATACCGATTCCAACTGCAATTATAGCAACAGCAATTGATGTGCGTGCGCCAACCATAATCATGGATAAAATATCACGACCGAAGTGATCTGTACCAAGCCAATACTTAAAATTTGGTGGTTGCATCTTCTCAGGAATGCTAAGTGTAGTGTGATCGTACGGCGTCCACATAAATGACGTTAATGCCATCAAAATAAAGAGCGACGATAACAGTGTGCCGCAGATCAGATTTCGTGTCAAAACATGAACCTCACGAGGTTAACCTTAGTCTTGGGTCAACAATTGCATATGCGATATCAACGAGAAAATTTACAATGATCACAATAAAGACGAGCAACATTATGATCGATTCAACGACAATAAGGTCACGTGATGAAATTGATTGAAAAATGAGACGACCAAGTCCCGGCAGATAAAATACTTGCTCAATGATAATTGCACCGGCAATCAGAAAGGCAAATTGAAGTCCGATAATCGTTAGAACTGGAATTAAAGCGTTTCGTACGCCATGTCGCCAGAGTGCTTGGTGTTTTGATAACCCCTTAGCGCGTGCCGTTCGGATGTAGTCTTCCCCAAGAATATCAATAAGAGAGGAACGCATAACCCGCGCAAGAATTGCAGCTTGCGGTAAAGCAAGTGCTATTGCGGGGAGTGTTAAGGACTGAAGGCCGAACCCAATCCCGTTGTTCCATCCATTAAAACCACCCGCTGAGAATATCTGGAAATTAATTGCGAAAACCAAAACAAGCATCATTGCAAACCAAAAATTTGGAATAGCAACACCGAGTTGTGTTGCTGCCATAACTGCGGTATCAGTTAACTTGCCGCGACGAGCTGCAGCGTAAATTCCAACAAGGAAGGCAACAAATGTTGAAATAGTCAGTGCATAGAGAGCTAATGGAAGAGAAATCCACAATCGATCTACAATCATTTCGGCGACGGGTGTGCGGTAGGTGTAGGATGTACCAAAGTCTCCGACAATCATTCCGCTGATCCAGTTAAAGTAGCGTATGTGTTTTGGAACATTGAGACCAAGTTCTTCTTGTAGAGCAGCAACTGTATCGGGTTGAGCATTGATGCCCAACATAAATTGTGCGGGGTCTCCAGGTGCAATTTCAATGACCGTAAAAATTATGACACTTGCGATAATTAAACTAATCGCGAGCGATATAAAGCGTTTGAGTGAATATAGTAACATTTGTGAAAGATTAACCATGGAGATTGAATAGGTCTAGAGGACTGAATGTTAACTAGTGTCTGTTAAAAAATCCTAAATTCACTGTTAAAAATTTGAAAACATGTACTTTTCTGATGCGTTTGCTCTGGCGAAGACTTCCGATATTTGGTACAATTCCTTAGCATTTTACATGATTTCCATTGAATCAGCCAATTTTTGCTAAATTAAAGAAAAGGCATCTACATATTTCGGTTAAGTCAACACGTTGAAAAATATACTTTTATGCATGGTAAATTCTTGAAATTTGAGAAAAATAGAGGTTTTTTAACAGACACTAACTGTAGACAAACTGCTCTATAATTATCGAATGACACCGCTTTTCATTGGATCCGAAATCTATCGCCATTCGACTTACGGAGAGTGGCATCCCTTGCACGTGCCTCGTGTGTCAACTGTAATTGATTTATCTCGAGCGCTGGGATGGTTGCCAGATAGCCAATATGTCCATTCACCTCGTGCAAGACCGGCTGCATTAACACACTGGCACCACGTAGATTACGTTGCAGCGTTACAGCGAGCAGAAGCAACCCAAAGGGTTAGTATTGAAGATAAAGAATGTTATAATATAGGTACAGTATCTAATCCTGTTTTTCCAGAGATTTTCAAGCGACCTGCGACTGCTGCTGGGGGTTCAATTTTGGCTGGAGAATTACTTTCACGGGGAGGAATTATCTTTAATCCTGCTGGTGGAACACATCATGGAATGCCCAATCGCGCAAATGGTTTTTGCTATCTCAATGATCCTGTTCTGGCGATGCTATCCTTGCGGCAACATGGTGTAAGGCGTCTTGCGTATATAGATATTGATGCACATCACCCAGACGGTGTTGAGGTTGGCTTTGGTGGGGATGAAAACTGTCTTTTGATGTCAATTCACGAAGAAAATCTTTGGCCCAAAACTGGTAGGTTGGAAGATGATGCAGGCGGAAATGCAGTTAATCTTCCCGTTCCGCGAAACTTTAACGATAGCGAAATGGCTTATGTTAGAGACGAATTAATTTTGCCACATGTTATTGATTTCTGCCCTGACGCTATAATTCTCCAATGTGGTGCTGATGCTGTTGAAGATGATCCGCTTTCACATCTTTCTTTAACAAGTAATGCTCATTGGGGTATCTTAAGAAGCCTATTAAAGTTATCTTCAAGACTACTGGTACTTGGTGGAGGTGGATACAATCCTTGGACTGTGGGACGTCTTTGGACAGGTATCTGGGGAATTCTTAACGGTTACGAAATACCAGAAACTCTCTCCGAGAGTGCTAAAGACATTCTTCACAATTTACAATCTAAACGAAATAGATTTAGAAGGGAACTCAAATCAGAGTGGTTTTTGACTTTGCATGACAAACCACAATTAGGGCATATTCGCGATGTCGTTATTCAAAGAGTAGCAGAATTGCGATCAAGAAATAAAGTTTTGTGAGGATTGATCTCATCTTTCTGACGTTTCAAGTCTTATTGGTTTGATAATGTCGAAAATTTATTCAACGAAGGCTGCTACGAGTTGGTTCCCAGTTACACCGACAATATGTGCAGAGACGATGGCGCCAACTTTTTGCGTTTCTTTGAAATTGACTTCTGTGAATTGTGTGGTTCGGCCTTTGTAGGGTGATTCCATGAGCACTTGATGAATATGACCGACTTGTGCTTTTAAGTGATTAGCTACTTTTTCTGCTTTGAGATTTCGTAAGCGGGCGGCGCGATCTCTTATTGTGGTTCCATCGACTTGTGGCATACGCGCTGCGGGTGTGCCTTGACGGGCGCTGAATGGAAAGACATGAAGCCACGTTAGTTCACACTCGTTTACTAAGTTGATGGAGTTTTCAAAATGCTCATCGGTTTCAGTTGGAAAGCCTGCGATAATATCTGCTCCAAATATGATATCTGGACGAAGACATCGTATTCTGTCACAAAATCGAATAGCGTCATCGCGCAGGTGGCGGCGTTTCATTCGTTTTAGGATTATGTCATCACCATGCTGAAGAGAAAGGTGTAAGTGTGGCATAAAGCGTGAATAATTCGCGATAGCCTCAATTAACTTTTCATCAACTTCAATAGAATCTATTGAAGAAATACGAAGACGCGATAAGCCGGGGATTTGTATTAGAATTTGGAGTACCAGATCTCCGAATGATAAGTCGTTTGACAAATCTTTTCCCCAAGACGTGAGATCAACGCCAGTTAAGACAACTTCGTTGTAACCACAGTCTACCAAGTGATTAATTTGCTTGATTACAATTTCCAAAGGTACAGAGCGAGAATTCCCACGTCCATATGGGATGATACAAAAACTGCATCTGTGGTCGCACCCATTTTGTACTTGAACGAATGCTCGAGCGCGGATTCCAAAACTGTCAACGGATTGGAAATCAACTTCTTTGGATGCCATAATATCACCAACTTGAATGCGGTTACTTGTAGCTTTGTAATTTGAGGCAAACCTTTCCCACGTTTTTGGTTGCATTTTTTCTTTGTTGCCGATAATTGACGTAACGTTTTCAATTCTTGAGAATATTTCCGGCTGGATTTGTGCAGCGCAACCGGTTACGATAATTTTCGCTTCAGGGTTTAAACGGCTGAGTTTACGAATATCCTGTTTTGCTTTTCGCACTGCTTCACCTGTTACGGCACATGTATTAACGACAATTGCATTTTTCAGGCCTGCTTGATCAGCGAGTGTTTTCATAGCTTCTGTTTCAAAAGTGTTTAATCGGCATCCATGCGTTGAAAACAAGGGAGAAGTCATAGTGACGGCTCCAGAAACTCAGGTGTGAGTGTTCCGTGAAAGACTTCCATGGTTGGTCCAGTTACCCAAACACCGTTTTCTGACCATTCTACTGAAAGCACCCCCCCATCTAGTGTTACATGAACCCGGCGATCGCAAAGACCACGTCGTACGGCTGCGATGGTGACGGCACCGGCAGACGAGGCAGACGCAGAAGTAATTCCAACCCCGCGTTCCCATACACGCACACGGATATTTTCTTTATCTATAATTTGTGCCACTTGCACATTCGTTCGTTCAGGAAATAACGGGTGGGTTTCATAAAATTTACCAAATTCTTCAAGTGGTACATTGTCAGTATTACTTACAAAAAAGGAGCAATGCGGATTACCAAGTCCAGTTGCTGTTGGGGTGCCATCAATTGGTAAGTTTTTTGTATCAACATCATTGATTAAAGGAATTTTGGACCAATGGATCTCTGGTGTGCCCATATTTACCGAGGTTAAACGATTTCCTATATCTCTAGCTTCCAGTGAACCATAGTCGGACTTCAGCATAATTTGGTCTTTTCCGGTTTCGTCCATGAGGTATCGTGCAATGCAACGTGTTGCGTTTCCGCAGGTTGCTGAGATTGATCCGTCTTGATTAAAAAAGGAGAGATGGATATCGTTTGTGCTGCTCTTAATTATGGCAAGTTGATCAAATCCCACACCGCAATGGCGATCGCTTATTTTTTGTGCTAAGTTTTTTGAGACATTGATATTTTTCGTACGTGCATCAATGACGACGAAATCGTTACCAAGCCCGTGCATTTTTATGAACGGTATGCCGCGATTTTCAAGAATATTCATAATGCCTAATGATTTTATGACTTATATCGGAATATATGATTTGTGAAAAATAGTTATTTTGTATAGAGAAAATAAGCTTGGGAAGTTAAGTTATACATTCCAGCGTGTAAAAAGCCATTGATTATTCAATATGAATTGTTCAAGTGCTTATTTGTATTTAAACTTAAGTAAGTTTGAAAGCCATCGTAACGAAATAATTGGTTGATAAGTTTTTAAGTTTGACGTAAAAAAATACAAAGAAATGATAAGGGGTGTTCACCTTTGTCGTTACACGGCGGGCCGTTAGCTCAGTAGGTAGAGCAACTGACTTTTAATCAGTAGGTCGCAGGTTCGATCCCTGCACGGCTCACCACGAAACTAAAGTTGTTGAGTGGTAAGTGAGAATGGTTTGATTATTTTAAGTCGACAATGGATATTCAATGCCAAGTATTTTCGGCTCAAAATATTGCGCTCTTACTGTTTGAAGACTTTATCTGCTTTGTTATCTCTTTTGATAATCTAATAGCTAATTTATGTAAATTTTGTTATCCATGAAGGCAGTTCTTATTTAGTTGGTGTAGATAGAGTTTTGAAATTATTTTTTGCCAGTGTTTTATTAATGAACAGTTGGTTTTTTCAATTATCCTGACTAGAATGTATGTCCGAAGCCAGAAAATATCTGATTGAATTGCCTATTTGACCGAGGTTAGTTTAATTCATAGAAATCATTGGAAGCAATCTTTCCGTAAAAAAAGAAAGTAACAATTTTCTTACGGTTATTTAGCTTAAAGAGTTTAATTTTGATATGCGGATAAGAAACATTGCCAGTATTCCGAAATAGGTGCTGTGGAAATTTTGATGAGAGTGAACAAAATAACGGTGGCAGGAACTGGTGGATGATAAACAGCAAAATATGTTCAAATCTTAAAATATTGTTTTGTTGGAAATAAGATCATCATGTTATTTTCGAATTTCAGTTTGATTAGTAAATAGCGATGTAATGACAGGCTTTCGACGCTATGTTGTTTATTTCGTGTCCAATGATAATGAACTTGCAGACATTGGCGCAAAGTGGCTAGGTTGGGGGAGGTATATTGACTAGAAAAGCGACTGCCCGTTGCTGAAATGATATGGCCATAGTGTGCATGGTTTTGAGTCGATAACGATCGGATAACCTGTTAGACGGTCGATCGTGTTTTTAAAGCAGATATCCTTCTCTGAGAAATAAACCCAATAAAGCTGATCCTTTCGGCGACGGCTCTGTGAATCTAGATATCATTGCGTGGTTACGCGAGAACAGTGTACATCTTTCAAACCTAATTAGTATCTGATAATGATCAGATATCACCTTCTTTACAGTTAGGTTTATTTTGCTGATGTTTTGGCTTGGGAATTCCCCACCCTCCGCCGGAGGGTGTTTGCATGACAAAAATATCTCCAGGGTAAACCTGATTCTGGTCATTGCCGTAGTGTTCAATGATATTTCCATCAGAGCGTTCTATCCATTCTCGTCCTATCTCTCCTGGCTCACCCCCGTGCATACCAAACGGTCTTACCCGACGGTGTGAACATAGCGTTGTTACAGTCATCTCTTCCATAAACCGGATACGCCGCGTGATGCCATCGCCACCAAAATATCTCCCTTTTCCACCAGACCCACGACGTATAGATAATTCTTCAAGACATACCGGAAAGCGAAATTCCAACACCTCTGGGTCAGTGCTTCGGGTATTGGTCATATGCGTTTGAACCGCGTCACATCCATCAAAATGGGATCCTGCACCGCTACCACCGCAAATTGTTTCATAATTCTGAAGACGATCATTTCCCCAAATAAAATTGTTCATCGTTGCTTGGCTTCCCGCCATCGCATCAAGTGCCTTCAGCATCGCATTGCAAGCGAGCTGGCTGACCTCAGTATTCCCTGCAATTACTGCGGAAGGATATTGTGCATTAATCATCGAACCTTTTGGTGCAATGATTTTCAGCGGAACAAAACAACCTTCATTAAGCGGAATTGATTTTCCTACGAGCGTTCGAAAAACATAGAGTACAACCGCGTTGCAGACTGAGAGCGGCGCATTATAATTAAAATGGTGTCGTTTGGATGTGCCAGAAAAATCAATTGTTGCTTCCCGTTTGTTATGATTAGCGCGAATAGCCACACAAATGTGATCACCGTTATCAAGCTCATATCGACATTCGCCATCATTTAATGATTCAATCACCCGACGCACACATTCTTCAGCATTATTTTGCACATGATGCATGTAGGCCTGAACGGTTTTTACGCTAAATTGATCTATCATTTTCAAGACTTCTCGAACACCTGTATTGTTTGCTGCAACTTGTGCTTCTAAGTCAGCCATGTTTTCATCAATATTTCGACACGGATATGGTCCCGAAGCCAAGATGTGACGCAGTGCTTCTTTGCGAAATTTACCACCATCAATCATTTTGAAATTATCAATCACAACACCTTCCTCTTCGATTTTTTTTGAGTCAGGTGGTGCCGAACCAGGTGTTTTGCCCCCAATGTCGGCGTGATGACCGCGTGAGGCGATAAAAAATATTGGTTCAGCGTTATTCGCCTCAAAAACGGGTGTAATTACAGTGACATCGGGCAGGTGAGTGCCGCCATTAAATGGGGCATTTAGGGCAAATACATCTCCTGCCTTTAAGTCAGGGTTTAGACGAATAATCGTTCGAATTGCGTCAGACATCGAACCCAGATGAACCGGAACATGAGGGGCATTCGCGACTAACCCGCCTTGCGAGTCAAATAATGCACAGGAAAAATCTAACCGTTCTTTTATATTTACTGAGTGGGCGGTATTCGCAAGCGTTGCTCCCATTTGTTCCGCAATCGACATGAATAAGTTGTTGAATATCTCCAGCATCACTGGATCAGCTTTTGTGCCAATCGTCTCCTTTACCTCTCGTGGAACCACCCGAGAAAGAATCATATGACCATATTGATTTAGGTCAGCTTTCCAACCGCTTTCCACAATATTTGTACCTGTTTTTTCTTTAATAATTGCCGGTCCAGTAACCCAGTTACCTGGTTGCATTGTATCTCTATCGAATAAAGGTACGGTCATGTCATTCCCACTAAAGACAGAATTAACGTGATCAATTGGTTTTGGCTTGCGCATGTCATATGTTTGAGCGCAATCTGTTATTTTTTCTGACTCAGATATTGCCTCAACAACTAAAGTCTCAAAACTGAGTGCTTGATCTTTTGAAATGAATCCGAATCTTGAGTGATGCGCGTCCTCAAATCGTTTACGTAATTCTGCTTCATTACCAAATTTTACTTCTAAGGATTGATGTGAACCAGAATATCGAAGATGTGCACGATATTCAGTATGAATGTATTTTCGATCAATGCCTTGCGTCGCCATTTCTGACAAAGCTATTTCAGCAAGTAGGTCGAGTTCATCTTTTGCTGCATTTATGTTACTAATTGCCTGTTCAAATTGGCGTTGCTTTAATGTTCTTGTTTCCGCCAAGCCGATGCCATAAGCAGATAAAACGCCAGCATATGGGTGTATGAGTATTTTTTGAATTCCAAGAATGTCTGAAACAAGGCAGGCATGTTGTCCGCCAGCGCCGCCAAAGCATTGCAATACATACTGCGTTACGTCGTATCCACGTTGAACGCTAATTTTTTTAATTGCATTTGCCATGTTTTCGACAGCCACCCGCAAGAATCCCTCTGCAATTTCCTCTGGTCTTTTTGGAGCTTCTCTTGACTTTTCTGCAATATGTTTTGCAAGTATTGTAAATTTGGTACGAACCGCCCCGACATCTAAAGGCTCATCGGAGTTTGGACCGAAAACAGAAGGAAAATGGTGTGGCTGAAGTTTGCCCAACATGACATTACAGTCCGTTACGGTCAATGGTCCGCCACGACGGTAACATGTTGGTCCCGGGTCTGCTCCGGCACTGTCAGGTCCGACTTGAAATCGTCCGTCTTGATAATGGAGAATTGAACCGCCGCCTGCTGCAACGGTGTGAATTCTCATCATTGGCGCCCGTAGCTTTACCCCTGCAACGTCAGTTTCAAAACTTCGTTCAAGCGTACCTGCGTAATGGCAGACATCTGTTGATGTTCCGCCCATATCGAAGCCGATGATTTTTTTGAAACCAGCCAATTCCCCGGTTTTTATCATACCAATAACACCGCCCGCTGGTCCCGATAAGATGGCGTCCTTTCCACGAAATAGAAGAGCGTCTGTAAGACCACCATTGGACTGCATAAACATTAACCGGGAATTGTTATTTTGTCCTAACTCAATTTTAATTTGCTGAATGTAGTGTTTTAAGATAGGCGATAAATATGCGTCAACAACAGTTGTTTCACCTCTACTGACCAGCTTCATCAGAGGTGATACTTCATGGGATACAGAGATTTGGGTAAATCCAACTTCCTTTGCAATTTCTGCAATTCGTCTCTCGTGCACTGGGTTAATGTAACCATGCATAAAGGCAATCGCCACTGACCTTATTCCATCAGCGTACGCTTTTTTTAATTTTCTGCGCGCAGTATCTTCGTTCAGTGTTCTAACAACTTGGCCTTTTTCATCGAGGCGCTCATCAACCTCTTCTGCTCGTTCATAAAGAAGTTGCGGTCGTTTAATTTTAAGTGAAAATAAATCAGGTCGTGCTTGATAGCCGATACGTAGTAAATCGCCAAATCCTTTGGTGATCATTAATAGCGTTCGCTCGCCCTTACGTTCTAAGAGAGCGTTAGTTGCGACAGTAGTACCTATTTTTATTGCTTTGATTTTCTCGGGTGGAATGGCTTCTTGTGACTTCAATCCAAGACAGTCTCGGATCCCTTGCATTGCTGCATCGCGATATTGTTCAGGATTTTCAGAGAGGAGTTTCTTTGTTATAATTCGTCCCTGAGGTGATAGGCAAATGATATCAGTAAAAGTGCCGCCACGATCAATCCAAAATTGATACATCGTTTTTGAAGACCACCCTTGTTTTTTGGTTGAAACTTCAGTTGAATTAAGTCTTGGTTTATCGGCGACGAAGCGTATCTCCATAGGAGATTCTTGGTGCGAAAGTGACCTCTTGATCGATTTTAATTGATGGATTTTTTATTCTTACACTAATGATTTCAGCTGCCTTTTGTCCGATTTCAAAACGAAGCGAATCCATTGTTGCTAGTTTAGGTTTAATTCCTTCAAGAAGTTCAATTTGGTTAAAGCCTGCCAATCCAATCTGATTGGGAATTTTGATGCCGTGATCAAGTAAATGTAAAAGCCCGCCCATCGCAATCAGATCATTTGAGAAATAAAGAAATTCCAATTCCGGCGACCGTTGCAGCATTTCCCGAGTCATTTCACGTCCTTTTGTCAGTGATGATCCGTGTGAATAAAATGCACGATCCTCAATTTCTACTCGGTTTTTAGCAAGATGCTCGGTGAAACCTTCAAAACGCTTTCTGGCTCGGTGATCAAGTGGCATAATTGTTCCTAAAAAGCCAATTCTTGTATATCCAGCCTTTAAAATGGCTTTACCCATCTCTTTGCCGGCTCGACGGTGGGAGATACCCACCATTGCATCTATGGGTGTGCCGTCGCTGTCCATGATTTCAACGACCGGAATCTTAGCTTCGTGCAGCATGGCTTTTGTGGCCTCGTTGTGCTCAAGGCCCGCGATAATTACGCCAGCAGGATGCAATGATAGCATTTCGTAAAGAACATTTTCTTCCTTATCAGGAAAGTAATCGGTAACTCCTATAACGGGTCTTAGGTTAGTTCCTTCAAGTTGTTGATTTATTCCAGTGACTACTTTTGGGAAGACCAAGTTTCCAAGCGATGGAATAATGATAGCGATTAGGTTGGTGCGATTAGATGCCATTGCGCTGGTAACTTTATTTTGGACATATCCGAATTCTTTTGTGACAAAGAGTGTTTTTATTTTTGGCAAACATCGGTTTGATCTCAAACTATGCGACTAACGGGCAATTTAGAAAACTTGATCTTTCTGAACCATTACGAAAAAAATCGATTGTTCTTTGTTTGCATGAAGACTTATTAATTTATTTTTTGCTTAATTATTATTGAGATTACCGCAGATTTAATTCAATTAGCAAGTATTTACGATGAAGTTGTAGACTGATAATGATAATTTGCATCTCTTTACCATTAGAGTTATTGTAAGATTTGATTTTTTTAATTCATTGTGAAACAAGTGTTGAAGGTTTTATTTTGGAAGTGTGAAATCAGATTCAGATAAAATTGAATTGATAGTCCAAATTAACTTGTGGAAAATGTCAAAAAGTTGATGGTTTTAGGTCTATATGTTTTGACAGCTCTAAGTAGTGTCTGTTAAAAACCTCTAAATTCGCCGGTAAAATGTTGAAAAAACTTACTTTTCTGATGCGTTTGTTCTGGCGAAGATTGCCGATATTTGGTACAATTTTTTAATATTTTACAAGATTTCCATTGAATTGGCTAATCTTCGCCAAATTGAAGAAAAGGCATCCACATATCTCGGTTAAGTCAACACGTTGAAAAATATACTTTTATGCATGGCATGCTCTTAAAATTTGAGAAAAAACGGGGTTTTTTAACAGACACTAAGTAGTTTGTTTTTGATTTCATTCTCTCAAATTGGTGTACTCAATCAGGTTGATCTTGATAGTCTATAAAGAAAATCTTTCTTAATGAGTTCGTTTTGCAAAATAACTCATCTCTAATGGAATTGTGCCGGATAAATATGACTAAATTTTGAAAAAGTTAAAAGCTTCATATGATTCTGTTGAGGTTTTTTGAAATTTTAGAATTACGATAATTTTGGAACTTCATAGGAGAGGACAGTATCATGTCACCGGATTTCTCTGAAGAAAATAAATTGATTGTTAAAGGTTATGCACGAATTGCGGGAGTCGATGAAGTCGGGCGAGGTGCACTAGCAGGTCCTGTTGTTGCAGCCGCAGTAATTTTGGACGCAAGAAATATACCCGATGGATTGAATGATTCAAAAGTTCTGCCAGCAATAGACAGGCGCCGTTTGGTGAGAGAAATACAGATGACGGCAATATATGCTATCGGTGAAGTGTCTGCTGAAGTTATTGATCAAATCAATATTGCTCAAGCTGCTCTTTTGGCAATGAAAGGTGCGATTTTGGCGTTAAAGCCAGCACCGGATTTTGTATTGATTGACGGCATTTCGGTGCCCGTTGGTCTGGAAATTCCAGCAACTGCATTAAAAAAAGGTGATAGCCGCTCTCACTCAATTGCAGCAGCATCAATTGTTGCAAAAGAAAAACGCGATAGAGTTATGAGACATCTTGCGCGACGTTATCCTGACTATGGTTGGGAAAAGAATGTTGGTTATGGAACAAAAATGCATAGAGCCGCATTGGAAAAGATCGGCGTTACACCTTATCACAGGCGTACATTTGAACCTGTTTGTCGTATTGCTGATTAGTTTGATTTTACGTTGAACTGACTTAGGCAATAATCTACTTTAACCTCTAATCATTTCGGGTCTGGAATGTATTTATCACCTTAATATAAAATGATAAGTAAATTAACTAACGCCAATTGTTCATGCGGAAGGCAGCGTTGTAGGCTTTTTGCATTAGAGTTGGTAAAGTTGAAGGATTGAAAGATTGCGCATTTAGGAAAAAGCCTCTCGTTGGTGTAACGTTGTTTGGTAAATCAGCCCAGTGGACACGGAGGAGGAGGTGAAAGTGGGTGAAAGTGTGACTTAATTCGTCGCTTAAACATTCCCAACTGCCTTTGCAAGGCGGTGATTCTTCAGGCCTGACTTCCAGCCAATCAGTACCGGGCCATCCCAACATACCGCCAAGTAACCCTTTGTTTGGTCGACTCTCCATAAGCCAAGCACCGTCTTGGCGACGACCAATATAAACATGTCCTTTACGGACTACTACTATTTTTTTCTTAGATTTTCGTGGTAATTGAGTTGCTGTTCCCGCCACTTTTGCCAAACAATGATTATGCCATGGGCAGAGCTGGCAGTTTGGTTTGCGTGGCGTGCATATAGTTGCGCCTAGGTCCATGATTGCTTGGGCGTAGTCACCAGGACGTTGTACAGGCGTTAGCTTTGCTGCTAGGCTTTTAATTTTGGGCTTTGAAATGGGAAGTGGGTCGTGAATATTGAACATTCTTGAAATTACACGCTCGACATTGCCATCAACAACAGTTTCTTGATGGTTGAAGGCGATAGCAGCGATGGCAGCGGCAGTATACGGGCCAATACCGGGAAGTTGCATCAGGCAATGTGCAGTTCTTGGAAATTGACCGTTCATTTGGTTCGTAATGATACGTGAGCATTTGACAAGATTTCTGGCGCGAGCGTAATAGCCTAATCCTGCCCACTCACCCATGACTTCAGTCTCATTAGCGTTTGCAAGATCAATTACAGTTGGCCAAAGTTCGATAAAACGCCGATAATAGTTTTTTACGGTTGCGACGGTGGTTTGTTGCAGCATAATTTCCGATATCCAAATATAATAAGGATCTGCCTTTTTACCCATGAGCCTATCACGTGGTAAAACTCTCCATGGCAAAATGCGGGCATTCTTGTCGTACCAATTGATTAATAGATCAGATATATTGATGATATCATCCAAAGTTTTGGCTCCACGAATTTGGTGCTCTGGTCAATGTTTAAATTTCGATTAAAGTATATTAATTGAGCGATAAAAATCAGTAGGTAAAGCTATGCACGAGTCAACGACAAGGGGTTTCAAGCGCTGGGGTGTGATTTTGCAACCAAAAATCCGCAAAGTTGGTGAGCGTCGGGGCTTCGCTGTGAGTCGTTTATTTACTGATTGGCATGATATAGCTGGAAAAGAGTTGGCAGCAAAATCACGACCCGTTGAAGTAAAGTATGGAAAGCATGGTTTTGGTGCGACACTTGTATTGTTGACAATAGGCGCGCATGCACTTGAATTGGATATGCAGAAAGAGACATTGCGAAAAAAAGTTAATTCAATATATGGCTATAATGCAATCGTACGGATTTTGATTACACAAACATCACCAACAGGGTTTAAAAACGGTAAGGTGAATTTTCAATCAAAGCGGCGGTTAAGAAAAGACGATGTTATTGATTTAGAATTAGCAAAAATGATATCGAAAAAGACCAGAAAGATTCACAATGAAAAATTTCGTGTTGCTCTTGGTCAATTTGGATATAATGCTTTGATAAAATCTCGAAGAGGGAGAGTTTGACATGAAGCAGCATTGGGCCTTACGCACAATTTCGACGATATTTATTTTAACAGTTTTTTACTTATTTTTCCCGGTAAGTCATCACCCATGGAATTTATTGAATCAGGCTGAAGCACAAGAAACTGAGACTGACACATCAAGCGTTATTGAAATGCAATTAGGGAATCCTAATGCTGGCGTTACGGTGATTGAGTATGCATCATTTACCTGCCCGCATTGCAAGACGTTTCACGAAGGGGGGTTCAAAAAACTAAAGGCTGATTATATTGATACATCGAAAATAAACTTTGTTTTTCGTGAAGTTTATTTTGATCGCGGCGGTTTATGGGCATCAATGTTGGCAAGATGCGGCGGTGCTGATAGATTTTTCGGGATAACCGATATGTTATTTGAGCAGCAATCAGAATGGGTAAAAGGCGATGACGGAAAGATAGCTGATAATCTTCAAAAGATTGGACGTCTTGTTGGGCATAACTCAGAAACTTTGGAATCCTGCTTTCAAAATCGTGAGATGGCGCTCAATTTATTGGCGTGGTATAAAGAAAATGCTTCCGAACATAACGTTAGTTCTACACCAACATTCGTCATCAATGGTCAATCCTATTCAAACATGAGTTATGAAGATATGAGAGAAGTCATTGATCAGTTACTCGGAGAAGGTTGAATAAACTTCTTAAAAATAAAGCCGTATGATTTGGTCAAATGGGGTGTTAAAAAACAGATCTTTTTTGACTTTAGTATGAAATTTCATCGGAAAAAGTGAATTCTGCGATTATTTGAATGTCATTATCTTCCTGTCCATATGCAATTCAAATCTTAAACTAAATTCTGATATGGATTGATTGGTTGATTTATGTGGCGATTATGTCATCGTGTGCCTCCGCACGCATCATAATAATGGACCTGAGAGACCGACAGCTTTGAACGACGGTGGATCACTCTGAT
>JAPORV010000419.1 GCA_026710055.1 Aestuariivita sp. | reverse complement strand
GGATGATCGCCTTCAGAAGGGGATGCTCACGGGCGGAGGTCGGTGAGAAAGCGTTGGGCCGCGTGGCGTTCGCCGTCGTTCTTAGGGGTACCATCGTTGCGGTGAAGGGGTTCGGGGGTGCATCGAAAGTCACCTGTCATTTGTTTTTTGGTATCTTCGCTTTGACTGTTGATCAGTTGCTCAGACTGCACACCTGACAGCACCGTTCATTCTGTCTTTGGCGTCGAGGCACATGCCATCAACGAGTTCTGCTTGCGCGGATGTTCGCACTCTGCCCACTAAGGTGATGATGTGAGCCGATTTTGTCGAGAAATCAGCTTCAGAGGGCTTGCATCCATTAAGCGGTAGCTTTGTTCTTATTTCGCCTCTCCTTCTTCCGCCATTACAATCAAAATCTGCCACTGACTTTTGTAAGCGTCTCTTGTGTCGTAGAATTTCAGATAGATTTTAATTTGCTTCTGGTACGACGGGCGCGTTGTTGTCTACTGATGGCGGCAAAAGATCATCCTCCGTTGAGAGTGTTGGGACAAGTGATTCACTGTCATTTTGACTGGATGTGGTTGAAGATATTCCTAATCTGTCTAATACCGAACTACCTGATGCATTCTGTGCAGCAATAATAGTGAGCACCATTGATGTAATAATGAACGCGATAGCGAGTACCCAAGTCAGTTTTCCGAGTGCAGTTGCTGCGGCTCGACCAGTCATGACGCCACCGCCACCGCCCATTCCAAGACCACCGCCTTCAGATCGTTGCATCAAAACAACCCCAATGAGTGTGAGGGCAAGAAACAGGTGAATAATTAATACGACATTTTCCATCAGAAATTACCCAAAATTATATTAAATGTAGTTTACACGGCATTTTTTGTCGTGGCAATATTCAAAGAGTATTACTTTATCTTTTTCCTAGTGTCTGTTGAAAACCCGTTTTTCACAAATTTCAAGAGTCTGCCATGCATAAAAGCACATTTTTTAACATATTGACTTAACTTAACAAAAATATTTTGGTGCCTTTTTTCAATTGGGCGAAGATTGGCTGATTCGACGTAAATCTTGGCGAGTATTAAAAAATTGTATCTACTAACAGAAAATGAATGTTTTTCTGCAATTTATTGGATAATCTAGTGTACCAACTGCATTGAATTGATGGAAATATCACTTTCATTTTTGAGGTGCATTTTCCCTTCACAAAGCTGGATGGTTGAAAAATCTACTGTCTTCACAAATTATAAACCATCAATTCAATAATTTCGGGATACTAGGCTTTTTTAACAGACACTATACTAACTGTGCGTAATATTGTGTAATTGAATTTTGAAACCAAAAGGTAAGTGGCAAGATTGTGATATTTAAATAATGTATCAATGAATATTATTGCATTTTCATATTTTATGTGATTTTTCCGGTTATCTGATGATTTCTGGTCAGTTGGATTGATACTGATGATGTCATCGTTTACGAACGTCAGAGTGCTTAAGAATATTGTACGCAAGTTTCTTTCTCTTTCCAAAACAGTATTTATTTTCGTTGTTTTGATAATTGCTCAAATCAATGATTTCGGTATATCCAAGTATCGTTTCTAGTAACGCCAAGGAACAAAGTTATGGCAAACGTGGTAGTCGTTGGTGCACAATGGGGTGATGAGGGTAAAGGAAAAATAGTTGATTGGTTGAGTGAACGCGCTGATCTGATTGTGCGGTTCCAAGGTGGGCACAATGCTGGTCACACTTTAGTCGTAGATAATGTTGTTTATAAGCTTCATATTCTCCCATCGGGCGTGGTCCGTCATGGTAAACTGAATGTCATTGGAAATGGGGTTGTTTTGGACCCTTGGCACTTTGTGGAAGAGATTGCGAATCTGCGATCTCAAGGTGTTGAAGTTTCAATTGACTCGCTCATGATTGCGGAAAATGTACCATTGATTATGCCTTATCATGGAGAGTTGGATCGTGCGCGCGAATACCAAGCGTCTAGAGAGAAAATTGGTACGACCGGTCGAGGTATCGGGCCAGCCTATGAAGATAAAGTTGGGCGTCGTGCTATTCGGGTTGCCGACTTGGCTGATCATGTAACCCTTACTGAGCGTCTCTCGCAAGCATTGCGTTATCACAATCCGTTGCGGAATGGGTTGGGTTTGAAGCCAATTGATCAAAACCGATTGACTAAACAGCTTGAAATGATTGCTCCAGAGATTTTGAAATACGCTGGTCCTGTTTGGCGAGTCCTGAACGATCATTGGCGATCTGGAAAACGAATTTTGTTTGAAGGGGCGCAAGGGGTTTTACTAGATGTTGATTTTGGCACTTATCCTTATGTGACATCATCAAATGTTATTGCTGCACAAGCCGCAACTGGGACAGGCTTGGGACCAAATAGTCTCGATTTTGTATTGGGCATTGTCAAGGCATACACAACACGTGTCGGGGAAGGGCCTTTCCCATCCGAACTTAAAGACGACGTTGGGCAGAAATTAAGGAAACGTGGACATGAGTTTGGAACAACAACGGGGAGGGAGCGTCGATGTGGATGGTTTGATGCTGTGCAAGTACGTCAAAGCTGCACTATATCAGGAATGAAAGGCATTGCTCTTACGAAGCTTGATGTTCTTGATGGATTTGAGAAATTAAAAATTTGTGTTAGATATCATTGTGATGGTCAATTCTTGGATTATATTCCCGCTGCTTCAAACAAGCAGATGAATTGCACTCCAGTTTATGAAGAACTAGCAGGGTGGAACGAATCTACGTCTGGAGCTCAACACTTGGCAGATTTGCCATCTAACGCGCGAAAGTACATTCGTCGAATTGAAGCGTTGATAAAGTGCCCGGTTGCGTTACTTTCTACGTCACCTGAGAGAGAAAATACGATTTTGATTACCGACCCTTTTATTGATTAGATATGCACAATAAATTTAAACTGAGTTACAAAGCCCGCAAGCGATGGTCGCTTGTTATTCTTGTGGTCGGATTGCCGATTTATATTATTGTGGCGGTTAATTTTTTAGCACTATTTGAACGACCGTCTATTCTTCTGGAGTTTTTGATTTACGTTGGCCTTGGTGTCATCTGGGCATTGCCGCTTAAGTTTATTTTTCGCGGTGTTGGCGTTGAAGATGCTGATTCCAAATGATTGGTTTTCTAGCCATTTACAAAGGTCAGTGGTGGATTTCGATCGTGATAGCAGAAGAAAGGGTTATTTAGAATTCAAGCAATCGCTCAATGAATACAAGTCCCCTGAAGCCGATTTCTCAACAAAATCAGCTTACATCATCACCATATTGGGCAAAATACGAACATCCGCGCAAGCAGAACCCGTCGACGGCATATGCCTCGACGCCAAAAACAGAATAAACGGAGCTATCAGGTGCGCAATCTGAGCAACTGATCAACAGTCAGAGCGAAAATACCGAAAAATAAATGACACGCAACCTTCG
>JAPORV010000465.1 GCA_026710055.1 Aestuariivita sp. | reverse complement strand
GATTGTCATCAGAGTGTTCCTTTCTTGTCTCCCATTGAAGACAGTTTTTAAAAGTATGGGAGCACTCTACCACATTCCTAACAAAAGCAGATAGCAGCGGCGAAAAAGGCCGGATAGGGAAAAATGTAGATTGATCTGACGAATTTTCGCGAAATCGGGCGAATCTTGCGTGATGAGCAAAATTCGACAAATAATTATCGTTTCATATCAATGGTTTACAAAATTCGCCCCACACCATATGAGAACCACACCCCACGCATCCGCAAAATCAAAGCATTCGCAGTAAACAGCGCACACAAAGGCCATGCGTCCTAAAAAGGTCTCAATCAATAGAATTCCGCTATAATCTACTGATTTTCCGGCGAAAATAATGTCTGAAGAATTAATGTGAGTGGGGTATAATTGAACGTCTCTGAATGAAAAAAAAATGGTGATTTGGTTTCTCATAACCCATTTTTTTCCCATACGGTGTAGGAAAAAAGAGGACGATATCATGTTAAATATCGGCGATGACGAATCGCGTACGAACGAAAAGGAAACAGATTATCTTAAAATGCGCATAAAGCCGAGTGACAAAGCACGAATGTCGTATGCGGCTGAATTGACAGGCGTTAATCGCGCAACATTTGTCAGAACATCCGCAGCACGTGAGGCTGCATGCGTTCTGCGCGAACATCAAAACAATGCTCAATAACAGCAGTGAACGTACGCACTAATTGACCCTTACAATATCCTTAACGTTCGCCTTAACCCAAACAGTGAAAAGCATCAGGTCAACAGGGTATGCCCAAAATCTTGCCGTTTTATCCCCTCCCCCTTCGTACGTAATGGGCCTAGAAGGGTCGAGTCACTCTAATTCTTGAACAAGATCATTTCATAGATCGTCATCATTCCACTCTTCATCAAGCTCTTCTGGTAAGGGCAAGTGTCCATAGAATGCTTGCCGATGTAGGTGAATATTAATCCGTGCTGAATACATTTTTGGCATGGTATCTATGGCGAATGCTTGCCCATCTGCAGTACTATTGATAAGTTGCTCACCCCAAATCCCCAATTTTCCAGACCAGTGCCCGCTATCTACTACTCTCTTCGCAGCGACTCGGAATGAAACTTCGTTATCTTGATCACGGGCAATGATCCAAGAAGCATCTGCGGGATAGTCAATGCGATTTTTGGGTTGGCTAGAATGGCCATAGCTTCTAGGCTTGGTAGAGCCCCAATCACTATAAATGATCCTCGGGTGATTTGTCGCTTGCTGCACCTGAGCAAGAAGTGCTCGGTTAGTGAAGTCACACACCGTAGTGCCATTAAATATGGTGAAGTCTTTGGGGAACGATGTGCAAGATATCGCAAGGGGCACTTCCGGCGGTATCGCGCTAAAGAAGCTGTTAGCGTATCCACTGGCTAGAGCAGCTACTAAGAGTGGATCTGGCACCCAGCCAAACTCGAACACTACGGCGTAATCGTTCGCCCCTTCTGCCGCTAGTTCTGCCACGAGTGTTGGCATCCACTGCGTAATACCCGAACCAATTCCCTCGGCAAGGTTTATCCTCAGGCAAAAAGTACGATCGTTCACTCGAGCCCATTCGATTTGATCCCTTGCGTCCTCAATCGTTCGCTCTGCCATAAGTAGGCAGGGATTGGCATTGGGGTAGTCCGATAACAGTTCCCACCAAGCGTGGAGATTTGCTGGGTTTCTAGCCAACTGAGCCCAGAGTTCCTTTGCCTCGTTCGGCTTGTCGCCCACTCGATAATAAGTATCTACGTCAATAAAATATGGTCGCGAGGAGTAGGAATCCTCAAACTTGTCCAGTGCTCGTGACAAAGGCGTTGTGGTAAGCCAAGGTGCCAGAAGAACAAGTGGCGTCAGCATGTCTTTTGTTGTTCCAGGTAGCTCTTTCAAGCCACTCAGCTCAGCAGGGCGTATGCCCAACGTAACCAGATACTCTTGAACATCCATCATGAGTATTACCCTCAGGTCATCTGTAGCTTGATTTCCATTGCTGCTGTAGAAACCCCGAACTTGCGAGCGAGATCTTCAATAATCTCATTAGTCATTGGACCGGAGTATTGCGCTGTTACCGCCGCCAACTGGGTTGACGGAATAACAAGATCAGACGCCAACCGATTGGCCTCGTACTCAATATTTACAGGCTGACCAGAACGTAGCAACACATTTTCAGACAAACCGCCTTTGGCTACAACTAAGTCGCGGTGTAGCATGAAGTGCGCTAGTTCATGGGCAAGCGTGAAGCGTTGACGGTGCTTTGCTTCGTGCCGGTTGACTCGAATGACGAAATCACCATTCTCTTGACCTATTTTCCCCGAAGTACCGCGAGGCAAGGTTGATAGGAGGACTTTCACGCCAAGCCGTTTCGCAATTGCTCCCAGCTTGACTGGGTGTTCCGCTAAGTATCCGTCGATCTTATCGCGTACGTTCTTTTCTAGACCTAGAAATTCCTGCGAAGGTGCCTTTACTTCCCAACCGTTTGGTACTGCCATTTTATGGCTACTTTCATCCATTTCTTCTTCCTTCTGTTTCACTAGTCTTGATCGCCGCCTTCGACCACGTCTCGTGGATCCAATACCGGTCCCCCGGAATTAATCCTGTCGATGGTTCTGCCGACGGCGGCATCAAGTGCACCGGTTCGCACCAATGCTTTCAAAATTTCCTCGCGATGCTCGTTATTTGCTAATACCACTTGCAGTGCAAGCGGCAATATTTCACGGACTTTCTTGTCGACATTTGGATCAAGATCGTTGCTCATAGTTTCGTTGATCTTTTCTGCTGCTGCGTTTTTAGCTTCGCTAGCAGCTTCATCTTTGATCTCGCGCAAAGTTTTTAACGCGACAAAACCAATTACTAGAGCTCCTATGGTAACGGCAAGCCCAACGGCGCCCAAAAAGATTGTAACGATGGTGAGCAGTAAATCAACATAATCTGCTCTTGTTGGGTCGATGTGTATGGCTTGGCCATTATTTGACAAACCCCAACCAAACAAAATGACTATGGCTGCAACCGCGGTAAAGCCACCAATAATCGCGCCAAGAATTGTTAAGCTAACGCTACCCATTTTTTAACAATACGATAAGATTAAAGGACATTTAGTTATTTATATAAGAACAAATCAAGAACAAATCAAGGGGGACTCTACTTAGTGTCTGTTAACCCCCCCCCCTTTCTGGCGAATGCCAAGAGAAAAATATGAATATTTTTCATCGCAATATCAAATTTATTGGGAAATTTTACCGCATAATTGCCTATTACCCGATGTCTAGTGGCCTCACTAGGCCGACATTTCCGCCAAAATAACGCAGCAGACAGACTCCGCCTGTCCGGTCAGAAGCCTGTTTTTTTTGAACCGATGATTAAGCAGCGCGACGTTGCTGGCGCTTCAGACGCTCTCGCTCTTTCTCACGAATAAAACGTTCCAGCCGCACCA
>JAPORV010000098.1 GCA_026710055.1 Aestuariivita sp. | reverse complement strand
GAAGACGAAGATGTAGAAATGTTCGCCGTTGGTATAGTCCACTGGTTTGACTAAACCATACACAAATTGCACGGACGAAATTTGATTGAATAACTAAGTGCTAGAGATGGCACGGAACCGCCGCCTTCGGGCGGCGGTTTTTTTGTACTTGCACAATATTGTGTGTCTATACAACACACACACATACTGGTAGAGGCAGAATGTTTGTTTGTACAGACACGATGCAACCACCCCGTCAGGCTGCGCCTGCCACCCCTCCAAAGGAAGGGAATGATCCGCCCCTACGGTGCATGGAATACTTTTTCAATAGCCTAATGTGTACCTAAGCGCCAAAAAGCCAAAGCAATACGCCACAGCGGATGATAATCGTCTCCTAAATAGATGCCGAGTAAATCGTAGGGCGAGGCATCGTCTATATATAATTTGCGTAGATCCCTTAAATCAAAAAATCGTTTCAGAAACGAGGTCTTTCCCAATCCAGACAAGGTGCTTCTATCGTAATCTATAAAACAAACTTTTGCTTGTGACAACCCAATATTCGGGATGGATATCAATATATTATGCGCAACCATATCACCGTGTCTGATGCCCAAGCCATGAAGACACTTAACCGCATCAACAATCTTTCTTATCAATAAATCTTTTTGATGCTGCCATTTATCGCCATCTTCTTTTTTCAATTTCTCGTAAACTTCAACAAACGAGCTACTATCCTCCACATACCGATATAAAAAATAGCTTTTAGTTTGAGTAAAGGATTTGCGTTTGCGCCAATAAGCCAGTGGTTTAGGAGCAGCTAAACCTTGTTGATAAGCATATCGGCAAGATTGGAACGCCTTGTAGTTAGCATCTCGCCGGCGATAGTATCTAAACAACGCGCGTAGGCGACGTGTCCAACTGTATTGTTTATGTATGTGCGTCACCTTCATAACAACCCGATAATCTACCGCCGGCAATATAAATTCATATAAACGGTTATGCGGACGATTTTTAGAGCTGGACAATATATACTCAGGTGATTCGTATTGCTCAAAACAGCCGTCGGCAACCCATTTCTCTAATAGATTTAATTGCGATGGCGAAACATTAGACGACGCTATGAAATGACTATTTGATGTTTTATTGTTGTATGGCATGTTTGTTGTGTAATCCAAGATAGTATATGCTCGGCATTGCTTATCATTGTATAATAAGCGGAACAAAAAAGGCCGTATATGCGTTTATTCGTCTACAAAAGAAAACTAAGTTTAATCTACCGAAAAGTCGTCCGAGGGTTGTTCCGTTTATATATCGGCATATCAAATAAACAACACATAGTCGCAAGCATAGAACGGCCGTCGCTGGCAAATTATCTCAATGGGATAATTGGGGTCGCATGGCTATGCGAAAGAATGAACATAACCCTTGAGTTCGTATTTCCTAAAGAAAATCCAACTTTTTTTGAGAACCCTGTTTTGTATCAACGCAATCCAAACAAGACATACCCGAGCAAAAAATTTTTGATAAATAGCTCCAGCGATTATCTAGCGAGTATCGCACGAAAAGCTGCTAGAAAAGATTTGCCACCCGAGTACGGATATGGAATTATTTCCCAACTATCTATCAGCCAAGATATACAACACCAAGCCGATGAATGGTTTAACGCACATATTGAAGGTGACTGGGTGGCAGTGCACTACCGTGGCACTGATGCCCATACACACCCTAGATCCGACAAAAGGAAAATGTCCATAAACCTATACATTGCCTGGTTGAAGGAAGTTTTGGACAATCAATGTAGCATTTTTGCTTGCTCGGATCAGGCGCAATTTATCAATCAAATGCAACGCACATTCCCCAATCGCAGCTATTCCAGAGAAATCAAACGTTCCACCGACAAAAAGCCATTACACTGGTCGGATAATAACCAATATAGCGATAAGGATCTATACTCGCAGAAACGTAATGCCCTGATAGAAATTCTGATATTGGCTAAAGCCAGCGTTATTTATACGACAGGGTCGTGGTTTGTAGATGTGGTAAAAAATTTCAATCCCAAAATCAAAATAGTCTCTTTGGACCAAAGAATGGAAAGGCGAAGTGCCTCAAATTATCTTCCTATCCCCAAAGAATCTTTATTGCAGGCTTGGCGAAATGATCATCTCACATAAACAAAGTTATATTTATAAGAGATGCCTACAATGCTTTGGTTCTCCTTTCGGTATGCTTTCCTAGAAGCCCTACGACAGATATAACCTCTTGGGGAGTAATGTGGGTTAAACAATGATAGTGACCGTAGCGGCAGGTTCGTTGCCAACAAGGGCTACACGATAAATTAGCCCATGAATATCTAACATGGTCTGATATCGGAAGAGCGTACTCGGGCGGAGTAGAACCAAAAATTCCAACCACGGAGCATCCAACAGCTGCAGCAATATGCATCAAACCGGAATCGTTTGATACAACCTTCTCTGCCTGCGCAAGTAAATCAATTGAATCTTCTAAAGTAGTACGGCCGCATAGATTGTGGATGGGTATATTAGCTGTCTTCGTAATTTGTCGGCAAACATCTTGATCTTTCCTAGAACCTAAAATCCAAATTTGATACCCTCTGTTTCCATAGTGTTCTGCAAGTTTGGCAAAATGGCGCGCCGGCCATTGTTTAGAAGGACTAGCGGCTGTTCCGGGTGCCAATATCATAATAGGAAGCTCGTTATCTATGCCCAAATGTTCCATACACATCTGCGCATTGGCCGGTTTAACAATTAGACGAGACGGCGTTATATTCTTAGGTAAAGGTGTTTGCTTAGGCTGCCCTAAAGACACAAATCTGTCAACAAGGCGAGGCATTTCATCGCTATTTAGTTGACGCATATCGTTGATCAAACCATAACGCATTTCACCACGGAAACCGGTACGTATAGGAATCTTGGCAAACCACGGAATTAAGGCCACTTTGAATGAACGCTTCAAAATGATCGCTTGGTTGTAACGTTTTCTCAAACTAATTCCTATCCGTCTACGTTCTCTCAAACCTAGCTGTCCGTGTGCTAAAGGCATATAAATCGTATCCTTAACCTGTGGCATCCGTTTCAGTAAGCTGTGTAGATATTTAGGGGCAACAACATCAATGGTAGCGGCAGAGTTGAGTTGTTTGATACGCTCATAAAGACTTTGCGCCATTACACTATCCCCCACCCATTTAGGACCAAAAACTAGAATTCGCTCAGTCATAATAATAAGTATACAATATCTAGCCATAGTTGCTTGAAATGAGAATTTCTTTCTGCGCTATGAGATGCTAGGCGGCGAATATTATGTACGAGATAGGCATAAGTAGTTGTTGCGCAAGACGGAGTAATTATTTTTAACTTCACTTGCTCATTTTTGTATAACTCCCAGATAATCAACCAATATCAAAATGCGACATCGGAGATTTAGTTTATTTAAGATTTTATCAGCATCAGACACAGGGTTAACTTATAATACA
>JAPORV010000113.1 GCA_026710055.1 Aestuariivita sp. | reverse complement strand
CCCGTGCTCACACTCGCCTTTCCATCCTTCAGTGTCATTTTTTTCATCGGGTTTTTCAATCCGAGGGTTGTCATGCCTGCTGGGTAGGTGGATATTTTGTTGACGCAAAAATCACCCGCACGGCATCATGAAAAAAAGTTAGCAGGAATGACTGCCGATGCATAAAGCCCTATTGATTAAATTTAATTTTATTGTATCATGAATATCGTGAATGATGTGACTAAATTAGCATTAGCCCGACGTACTGAGCGGCTTTATGCATTCTTTACCAAAATATCAATTATGATGTAGTTTCCGCCAACTCAGTTTTACATTCAATATTAAAATCTCTGCAAATGTCAGAATTTTTTTTATCAGAAGAACTAATAAAAAGCATCTTCTTTAAGAAGTTACCCGTGTAACTTGCCGCATCCAAAGCAACCTTCTCAGGCGTCCCTGTGGAAATAATTTTCCCGCCACCATCACCACCTTCTGGTCCAATATCAATTATGTGATCTGCCGTTTTAATGACGTCAAGATTATGTTCAATAACAATTACAGTATTACCTTGATCAACTAGTTCATGAAGAATCTCTAACAACTTTCGAACATCTTCAAAATGTAAACCTGTTGTTGGTTCATCCAAAATATACAGCGTTCGTCCAGTAGATCTTTTGCTAAGTTCCTTTGCGAGCTTTACCCTCTGCGCCTCACCACCCGACAGTGTTGTGGCCTGCTGACCAACCTTAATATATCCGAGACCTACCCTGTTGAGCGCTTCCATTTTTTCTCGAATAAGTGGTACTGCCTTAAAGAAATCAAGTGACTCTTCAACCGTCATATCCAATACATCAGCAATACTTTTACCTTTAAATTTCACGTTAAGTGTTTCACGATTATAACGGGCACCATTACAAGTCTCGCAAACAACATAAACATCCGGCAAGAAATGCATTTCAATTTTGATTAAGCCATCACCTTTACAAGCCTCACAACGCCCGCCCTTTACATTAAATGAAAAACGACCAGGTGCGTAGCCAAGAGCTCGGGCCTCTGGAAGATTTGAAAACCAATCACGAATTGGCGTAAATGCACCAGTATATGTTGCTGGATTAGACCGCGGTGTACGTCCAATCGGGCGCTGATCAATATCAATAATCTTATTAAGATACTCTAAACCTTTAATTCGATTATGAGGTGCAGGTATTTCAACTCCACCACATAAGTGACGAGCAGCAGCCTTAAACAATGTTTCAATGACCAACGTCGATTTACCGCCACCAGATACACCTGTTACACAGATAAACTTACCCAAAGGAAAGTCTACCGTAACATTCTTAAGATTATTGCCAGTCGCCTTTACAATAGTAATTTTTTTTCTATTTCCCTTCCGACGGCACTCTTGAATGGGAATTTCTCGAACACCAGACAAATATTGACCAGTAATCGAAACTCTTGAATTAGCAATAGCGGTCGGAACACCCTCTACAACAATTTCTCCTCCATGTACTCCTGCTCCTGGACCAATATCAAAAACATAATCTGCGGTACGAATTGCTTCTTCATCATGTTCAACAACAATTACGGTATTTCCTTGATCCCTAAGAGACTTGAGGGTCGTCAAGAGACGGTCATTGTCACGTTGATGTAAGCCAATTGATGGCTCATCCAAAACATATAAAACACCGCTCAGACCAGAACCAATCTGCGAAGCAAGTCGAATACGTTGACTTTCACCGCCGCTTAATGTACTACTAGATCTTGACAGTGTAAGATACTGTAAACCAACATTATTTAAGAAACCAAGACGTTCTCTCACTTCTTTGACTATAGCTCGCGAAATTTCTATTTTCTGATTTGTTAAAGTGGTTGAAATTTCATCTATCCAATCCAATGCTTCGCGAATAGACTTATCCGCAACTTCTGCAATATGTAAGCCAGCTATCTTTACCGCTAAGGCTTCCTCTCGCAACCGATACCCACGGCAATCAGTACATATTTGATTACTTTGGTATTTTTCAATTTCCGATTGAACCCAGCGAGAATCTGTTTCTCGATACCGCCGCTCTAGATTTGGAACCACTCCTTCAAATTCCCGCCTAGATTGATAAATCTTATCACTGTCCTGATAAGAAAAAAGAATTTTCTCACCATCTGAACCATATAAGACCACTTGCTGAATGGAATTCGGAAGATCTTTCCAACTCATATTGGCGTCGAATTTATAGTGCTTCGCTAAAGACTCAATTGTATACCGAACATGCATCGAATTATAATTACGCCACGGTTCAACCGCACCACCAATTAAACTTAAATTAAAGTTCGAAACAATTAACTTTGGATCAATTACCAACTGCACCCCTAATCCATCGCAAGTTGGGCAGGCGCCAAATGGTGCATTAAATGAAAATAAACGTGGTTCAATTTCTGGAATGGTAAACCCACTCACTGGACATGCAAATTTTTCAGAAAAGGTTATTACCTCCGGCTCACCATCACTTGGCACTGTTTCAATGAGTGCTATTCCGTCTGTTAGATCAAGTGCCGTACGTAAGCTATCCGAAAGACGCGTTTCAATTCCGGCCCGAATAACAATTCTGTCAACAACAACCGAAATATTGTGACGATACTTCTTATCAAGCATTGGCGGTTCTTCTAATTCATAGAACTGATCATCGACTTTCACTCGCTGAAAGCCTTGCTTGCGTAATTCGATAAATTCTTTTCTATATTCGCCTTTGCGGTCGCGCACTATCGGAGCAAGCAAGTAAGCCCGAGTTCCTTCCTCTAGCTGCATAATTATATCAATCATATCTTGAATCTGCTGAGCTTGAATTGGCAAACCAGTCACAGGGCTATAAGGTGTACCTACTCTTGCGAACAAAAGACGTAAATAATCATAGATTTCCGTAACAGTTCCCACTGTTGAACGTGGATTTTTCGATGTCGTTTTCTGCTCAATTGAGATCGCTGGTGCTAGTCCGGTAATTTGATCAACATCAGGCTTTTCCATCATATTCAGAAATTGACGCGCATAAGCGCTTAAGCTCTCCACATACCGACGCTGGCCTTCTGCATAAATCGTATCAAAAGCAAGAGAAGACTTTCCGGAACCTGATAACCCAGTAATCACTACTAGCTTATTTCGGGGTATATTAACATCAATGCTCTTTAAGTTATGTTCGCGTGCACCACGTACTTCAATAAATTTTAGTTCGCCCATTTCAACCTCAGTGCATGAATGGTAATTTTTTTGTATCGCTACACTAAATACAGCAAGCTACAATACTATTTCTTGAAAAAGAATTGGGTAATGAAAAATGTCAAAAGACACTTCTAAGATACCACCTTTAAATTCAGCGTTAAAAAGAACTGATTTCTTTTCCTCTGAACTAATAGAACTGATGACCATTTGGCAATAAACAATTTAGTTATTCCAGTCATTCCCGCTAACTTTTTTTCATGATGCCGTGCGGGTGATTTTTGCGTCAAA
>JAPORV010000259.1 GCA_026710055.1 Aestuariivita sp. | reverse complement strand
AAATTTGATATTGCGATGAAAAATATTCATATTTTTCTCTTGGCAGTCGCCAGAGAGGGGGAGAGGGTTAACAGACACTATATAAGCTATTGTCATAATGCAAATACCTAAAAATCCATGATTGAAAAAGGAAGCTGCCTAGGTAAAAAAATAATAGATAGACCAACAGTACACATTGTCGTACTGACCAGCAGTTGCTTTATTGCAATCAACGCATACGATATTAACCCCATACCAACCGCAAGTTGAACAAAAGTTACAAGCGCCCCTGTCGCGGTGCTATCTAAACGAATTAAATCAGGATTAGCGATCATTCCTAGCGGTATCAAGTAAAGACCAATACCTAAACTCATTGCTGTAAGCGCTACTCGCAACCAGTTTTCAGCGACCATTCCTGAAGCAATGAACACAGCACCGCAAACTGGCGGAGTTATCGTTGACAAAAGCGCATACCAAAACACAAACAAATGCGCTTGTAGTGGTTCGAGTCCAAGTTGAATCAATGCTGGTCCGGCTACCGAGACACAGATTACATAGGCCGCTGTTGTTGGCACTTCCATTCCGAGCAAAAGACAGGCAAGTGCCGTTAACAATAATGCTGGCCATAACATATTGCCAGACCCAGAGAGTATCAAAGAAGTGATTTTTACACCAAGCCCAGTTATCGACAAAACACCAACAATGATTGACGCACATAAAATGATTGACGCAATCAGTGCTACTTGTTGCGCTGCCACGAGCAACGCGGAGGTAATTCGTGCCCCAGCAGCAGGCAAATGAACATTCAAATTACGATCCACAAGTAGCAATAGTACTCCCACACCAATTGCCAAACAAACTGAATATTGCGGAGTAAATCCAACTATGAACATACACCATAGGAATATAGCAAACGGGATCATAAAAAAAATTGATGTAATTGCAACAGCGCGCAAGTCCGGTCTATCAGTCGCATCTACAGCTGGTAAGTCGAGATGATGCGCATGAGCATTTATTCCAATCCAGACAACAAAAAAATAAAGAAGTGCTGGCAAAATAGCCGCTGACATTATCGCCGTGTAAGAAATTCCTGTCAGCTCTACCATCACGAAAGCACCGGCGCCCATTAATGGGGGCATAATCTGTCCACCCGAAGAGGCCACCGCTTCAACGGCACCTGCCAAGTATCTCGGATAACCAAGTTTTATCATAGCTGGTAACGTGATGGCACCAGTAGAGGCAACATTAGCAGACGCAGAACCCGAAATTGATCCAAATAATGCCGAAGCGATAATGGAAACTTTTGCAGCACCTCCTTTAAGATGTCCTGCCACCATCGCCGCCATATTCATAAACCCTTGGCCGGCTTCACCCGCATTAAGAACTGCTCCAAATATTACAAAAACAGATACTATTCCTACCGATACTGCGGTCAGCTTTCCCCAAATTCCTCCTTCTGCGATCGTCATCGTGCCAAGAAAACTACTTATGGGCACACCAGAATGTCCGAATTCACCCGGAATGTGTATGCCAAAGAAACTATAAAGAAGCGCAAGCACTGCAACGGCAGGTAACGGCCATCCTATCGCACGCCGCGCTGCTTCCAATACACAACCTAAAAGAGTAATAGCGATCAAAAATTGAAAAAGCCCGCTTAGTGACCCGTATTGATCACCAAGATGTTCATGATTCCAAGCAACCCATAATGATGCACTCATTCCAATTACAGTAAGCAAAATGCCCGAAATAGCTTGAAATTGAGTTTGTGCGGCATAAACAAAAACCCATGGCAAAATTAATGCCATGTGTATAGGACGCGCTACAAGATTAGGCGCCAGTCCCCAAAAAATCAAACCAACATGAAATGCAACGGAAAGAAATGCCAAAACCAGCCAAAATGGCTGAAAAGAAACGAATTGCTTACCCATTAACATTAATTACACGGCAAAAACAGTGTAATGAAGCAATTCTACATTTGTGCATCTGTTATTGAAATGCCAGCTTCCTTGTAATAACGAATTGCCCCCGGATGAATGCGTCCAGAGATATTTGAAATTAACCCTTCGTTGACACCATTCCACCAAGCAGCAACCTCTGCCATTTCATCTTTTCCTGCCCAGAAGGTCTTTGTCAATTTATAAGCCGTATCATCACTCATTTTAGTAGTAGCATATGCAACTACTGGAAGAGAAGTCGTCACGATATCACTGGTTTGATTTGTATACGTATTGGCTGGAATTACAAGTCGTGTACGTTTTGTTTGCTTAACTTGGTCTTCTGAGAGAGATAAAACGGTCACGTTTGTCGATGCAGCGGCTTCAATCACATTGGGTGCAGGAAAAGAGCCTGCTGTAACAAAAGCATCAATTTGGCCATTCTTCAATGCCGATACAGCATTCGACAACTCACTACCTGCCAGATTCACCTTACCGTCTAAACCAAATAACTTGATATATTTTGCACCTTCCCGTGCGCCAAATGAACCTTTGCCAAGTAAAATCGTTTTCCCTTGGAGATTTTCAAAAGTCTCAATACCGGTATCGGCACGTGCAACAAAGTGCATGGTCAAGGACGGAATTGGAAATAAAGCTCGAATCTCATCAAAGGCTGGGTCTCCCTTTCCTTCAAACATTGCTTTACCAGATTGAGCAAGCCCAACAAGTGCAGGCGGTGTTGTGAAGACATAATCAGCTCCCCTGCTCCTTACTTCCATGACGTTTTGAACGGAACCCTGACTTTCCTCCACCGTAACAGTGATTTCACCATTGGTTCTTTTCTTTACAGCTTCTGCAATCTGCACCGCCATTTGATAATAAGATGATGTTGAACTTGCAGACTTATAGGTTAAACGCGTATCTGCTGCTGAATAATTTACAAAAACAGTTAATACCAAAACAATAGAAACCAATAACTTAAAGAAATTCATATTCCTCTCCCTAATGTGACAATATCATAAGTCAAATCGATCAAAATTAACTCTAAGACTTAATCTTGAGGTAATTGCAAAACTCTATATTTAAGCAAATTTTTCCTGCTTTCAGGTATTTTTCTGAGAAGCATAATGGACATGTAGCATCTCTTCATATATAAAAAAGAACACAACATATGGAGGAAATCACTACATGCCCATATTTTCATATGTATCACATCTCTGTAACCGATTTCAAGGGGAATGACGTCCAGCCAACAATTCCCGCTAACTTGGGTGAATAGTAACGAGTGTCACCCGAACTCTAAGTCTTTGAGAAAACTAGAAAAAATGTTTCAAAAATCCTGACTGACTTTACCAACCGCTTGACAAGAGGCTTTACCAACGGTGCGTCCCCAAATTCATTCTCAGCCCAGACAGTCATGGTCAAGCCTTCCCCCGGTGCCAGCACCTGTTTGGGTCGCGGGGGACGTATCACATCCGGCACAGGAACACCTCACTCTGCCCGCCCATCCCGACATAAAGGCCGCAGCCAGATGCCTTTGCGCGCCGTCGTTTGCTGCGGG
>JAPORV010000335.1 GCA_026710055.1 Aestuariivita sp. | reverse complement strand
TTATCAGAGTTAGGTCGTTTACATAATCTCGCTGCCGCTAAATGCCTAACCATTTAGGTCCGGCCTCCCGCAACCCTCACTTTTTATACAACAGCCTACCTTCCCTTCTCCCATCAATATAGTCTATTCTGCTTGTCGGTATAACGTTCCACAACAAGCTACCGTATTTATTCTCCCGAGCAATCACCAGCATATTTTTTTGCCCTTGAAGAATTTAATAAAGTGACGACGGAAACCATCTTCATATTCAGTCAACCAAATTTCATTCGGGTCAGTCAATGTAGGTATTATCCAGTTAATAAACCTCTCTCTGCGATGGCTTCGCTTTATAAATATATGGCGAAGATGTTGCCGATGAATAAGAACTGGATCATGTGGTGTGTTGACTTGTACTTGTGCAGATGAGACGCAACCACCCCGTGAAAAGGTTTTACATTTTTTATATATGCTAGAGTTTTGCACAATGTTACGCTGATTGACCTACTGGCTTGCAGCACCTTTTTGTCTTTAATCTTAATATCTATTTTCATTGTGGTATACTCTTAATGTGTGGCAAGCAGCCAGCTGGCTGGAATTAGGTTAGGCTTTAAGTTCATTCAGCTACGACAAACACCTAACTGTTTGAGCGACTCCGCTTGCCACGCATCCTATTTCTTCCTATAAAGCAACTTCCCGGTTCGTTGATTATCTACATAATTTACCCTTACTGGTATAGCGTTCCAAAACAAACTAACGCCTGTATTCTCTCGAGTAATTACTAACATATTTTTTTACCCTTAAAGAGCTTAATGAACCGCCGACGAAAACTACCGTCTTCATAGGCAGTTAACCAAATTTCATTCGGGTCAGTTAATGTAGGAAGAATAAAGTTAGCATATCGTTCGCGACAAGCTCCTCGTTTTTCAGATATATATTTCAATCCTTCCTTGGTGATAAGAACTGGTTCTCGCGGTGTATGAACAAGCCGATAATTATTTTTTTCACCAAGCATAGCTTTTATATTTTGAGCGAGAGCAAGGTCATCTGATTTTGCTTTAAGCAACAACTTAGGGGCTTCTACAGAAGCAGAATCTAAAAATTCTTTTATACTAGGCAATCCATAACTTTTATAATTCTTTTGACCAGGCTTTGTTTTGACACCATCTCTACCATTGCCGCCAACTTGATGTTTTTGATTCATGAAATTTCCTATAGTTGTAAAACTCCGATATTAGCCTGAGTGTCTAGTGTGATTAGAGGCAAATGGATGAGCGGTAGTAAATATGGTAATGAATGGAGAAGAATGATCCGGTACTGGGCTGGTGCAGAGCTCCGACGACCATCCTGTCGAGCGAAGCCTGCCACCCTTCCAAAGGAGGGGAATAATGGTTACCAAAAATCAAATGGATGAATGGATTGATTGTACAGGTGCAAAGCGTTAGGGAAGGCATGTTAGCCTTCCCCTACCGTTATCGTAAATTCAGTGGCACATAGTGGTTTGATTTGTGCAGAACGGTAACGTTAGAGTGGTTTGCGAAATTATGTGGCGCGTGGCGATTAATATTGTGCGAGTATTAGGGAAGTGGTTTCCACGAGTCAAATGGATGAATAGATTGTTAGTGCAAGAATGACGCGTTTGGGCGGACATACGAGTCCGCCCCTACCATTTTCATAAATTTAATGGCGCAAGCGGTTATAGTGATACAGAACGGTACTTTGGGGGATGGGAGGTTAATTGATAGCCGTATCCCTAATTGCCTGTTCTAATTGTTCCATCGTGGTAATCTCGGACATGGCAATTTTATCTTGCAAATTGATATTGTCCTCTTGGGGTAGCTTGGCTTCGCGTACGCGCTGGTATAATTTTTCTTGAAATTCCAAACGCGCTTGCTCTATGCGAGGCTTCAGCAGAGTAGATAGCTTGTTTAGCACGATTGCTTTGGCATCTTCTTCGGATTCTATTGAGGCAACATCTCTAGGGTCCGCCATGATTTCCCGACTAAGTTCACCTCCGATATTTTCTGCGGTAATACCTTTAAGATTATTGGGGACTCGCAACTTATTCAATCCATCTTCAAGGAATCGGCGACCGGCGATGCTCCTGTCCACACCAGTCCACCGTTCAACCCAAGCACCGACTAAATCAATCCTCTGCCGATAAAGATGTTCGACAGCCTTGCCACGTGCCTGCGTGAATGTGAGTGGTAGTAATTCATCTTTCGCATGTTTGGTCAAATCACTTTTCAGATCTTGCAACAACTGTTCTTTAGTTTGAGAATCGGCAAGTACATATTGGCTAAAACCATGTTTCCTAGATACTTCTTTTACTATATTGTTAAACTCACCGTCTATTTTTTGCAAAAAGATATTTATGACGCGTTCGCTTAGTTGTGGAACAGTGGCTATCTTCATACTACCGATATCGGCTTCTATTTCACTGCGAACCGGTGCCGGCAAGCCACCAACTTCAGCTAGATGTTCTTTTAACCTATTTTGCAACTTGAGGCGTGCCTCAGCAATGCGTTTATCCAAAACGTTGGACATAAGCGTATTGACCAACTCGCTTGCTTGTGCTTCGGTGGCTATTGCGGTCAAATGCTCGGTTGCTGCTCGGCTTATCTCTTCATCTACTTGATACAGCAACACATTTGCATGTTTTAAGCCTGGTTCGCTGGAAATTTTATCGCTAAACATCTGATCTAAACGTGCCTTAAATTCATCTTGGGCAACCAGTGTGCCGTCGGTGCCGCTCCACTTAGCTATCCATACCTCAGCCTCGGCTTTTTTCCTTTCCGCTTGTTCGCGAAAAAAATCCATCGCATGTTCGGGAACCGAAGCAAATGATAATCTTTGATCTGCGCGTTGCAATAAATATTTTGGTAGCACCTGCGTCATCTCATGCGCGCTAAAAATCTCTTTCTTAAAACCATACTTCGTAGAAGCCGAATCCAATATGCCGTCAAAATCTGCTTGATGTAATTGTAAGATTATCTTGTTGATGTGTGCATCCAGCCCGACTTCGTCAACTATTTGCGATGTTTGAATAGCATGTTCAACTATCTGTCGCATATCCGACGGTAAGGCTGCCTCGGATAACCGTTTTTGCAGTACAGATTGTAGATTTCCCTTTGCCTCACCAACACGCCGCTCTAATATGCCGGACAATACCTTATAAACCCAAGGTTCCACTTGCCGCTCGTCGGTTATTGAAAGAAGATGTGCTTCGTCGGCAATCGCCTCTTTATAAAGTTCCTCGCCGATCCCTTCTTGGTTTATATCTGTGATGTTGATACCTGGTTCGGCCGCGACTTTTGCTCTTAATATGATGTTGACTTTTGCATCCAACGCTTGGCTATCTTCGTCTTTGCCGGTACGCGCGCTCAACTTGCCAATCTGATCTCTTAAGCCTGAGAGTTTCCATTCTCTTTTTGCAGTAGCAACTTCTGCATTTTTCACCTGCTCTGCGTGATGCTCTACTTCGGCTATAAAAGTACGGA
>JAPORV010000205.1 GCA_026710055.1 Aestuariivita sp. | reverse complement strand
GTGGCAGGGGGCGATGGGCATCGAGTTTCTGTTTGAGTTGGTTGAGGGGGTGGTACATGGGTAAGCTCTCACATCTCATTTACTGACCGAGACTGAGGGTATTTCTCTTTTCTTAAATTCGTTTATCCAGTCCATTAGCTTTTTGAAATCCTGCTCCATTTTTTCGGGGCAAGGTAAGCTGACGGGTGCCTCAAGTGGTTGAGAGTGTTCGTAACGCGAATATTCCGTCATTAATTTATCCAAATATTTGCAATCTTTGTCTTGGATTTTCGCAAGTTTATCTATTTTTCCTTTTGTATTGACTGCCCTTCTGTGTCTTTGAATAATATCTGCCAGCAATTCACGCTCAACAACATTTTCAATGATTATTCTGAAGTCACTACATAGTGATTTTGCCTTTGGTTCATAGGCCTCTTGTCCTTGTCCATGCAAGGTGTTACGGGCTTGCGGAATCCTCTCATTAAGCAGAGTATTCAAAGAGCTTTCTGGTTTTTTTGCATGCAGTGGGATGGCCCCAGGTTCCCCTGCACCCCATACTTCTTTCCTGACACATGCAGTTATAGGTTCGATATTTTCTTCGTTAGCAAAATCTTGAATAAGTTGGAGCATTGGCAGTCGATGTGTGAAGATAATTACCTGACGATCGTGTGACAACTCGACTAGGCGCTTTACGACTGCTTCTTCAAAATTTTGATCTAAAGAAGATATCGGGTCATCAAATACAAAGGGGCCAGAATAATCTTTGCCTGTAACATCAGCTAAAAAAGCTGATAGTGCAACAATACGATTCTCTCCTTCGCTCAGAACATCACTGACTGTGTCATGAGAAGACCCTTTGAGACGCAGTTTATGTAAAGCTTTACCTTTTGAAGTTCTTAATTTGAATAATTCGACACTGATGTGACTAGCCCCAAGATTTGTCAATTCCTGGTTGAATCGAGCGATAAAGGATTGGGTGATCAACTCGTCTGCTAGCTTGCCGGTTTTTATTGAGAGAGCTGTTGTATCCGTCAATTTTTTCGCGGAGTTGAGCAGGTTGAGATACCTTAGCCGCTCGACTTCATCCTTTATGGCATCTCTTTGATGATCAAGCCACTTTCTCGCCTGTAATGCTTTTTGCTTGTTAAGCAAATCATCCTTATTGTCTTTTTGAGCATCTGCATCAAAGTTCTTCGCTTTTTGTTCCTCGTTGTTGATAATCAGTCTTACTTGGGATACCCATTCTTTAATTGGGGGAACAGATGCAAAGTCAGTATGGATATCACGTTGGATTAATTGCTCCTTTCTTTTACGTAGTGCAATGTAGAATCTATTTAGGGAAAGGAGATCTTTTTCCGCCTTCAAACCAGCGGCATCAATTTTGGTTTTTAGATCTCCTTCGGAGGGAAGAAGTGTTTCATTGATAGGAGTCAATGCATTTTGAAGTGACTTATTAGCTAGTTGTACTCCCTTTTGAGCGGAACCTTTTACGAACTCCTCAAAGGAAGTCATCCTGCTTTTTGCATCGTTTGATAGTGGCTGCTGACATAACACGCAAAGAGCTTCATTAGATGTGACAGGAAACTCTAAATTTTTATATGCTTCTTGTTGGGAATATTCTTTGGCATATTGCCAGAGTTTCTGCCATGTTTCACTACCGATGCCGCCAAGAGGGGTGCTGCTAAATACAAGTTTTGCGGATGCTTCTGCGGTTTTTTTTGCTTGATCCAGCTTTTCTTTGAGAGCGTTGATCTGGTTACAAATATCATTTGAAAATCGATTTTTATACTTTTCCGCTCCTTCTATTAGACTCAAAATATGCACATTTTTTTTACGAATTTCCTGTGCTTTTTGGGCAGGCTTTCTTTCAGATAGCCGTTGTGCTAGTTGGACGAATTCTTGCTCATTTTGATTCGTCCACAAACAGTGTTCGTTGATCTCTTCGATTTTCGTATTATTGGAAAGTTTGCTATACCATTTTATTTCCTCTGTGTTGTCATACTCTGGTGGAGAAATAGGTTTTTTTGATACTTTCCTTTCTTCCTCGTCCCTAATCTTCGAACTAATTTTTTCGCAAACAGAGACAAGCCTTTGGAAAAAAAACAATATATGAGGTTCATAACTTACTTCATTTTCATTCGAGATATATACTTTCCCACATTCAGCATCAAAAATATCCACCAAGCGCAAATCATTTATTATTCCATTTTCAGCAATCCAATTATGCTTGTGGTCTAGACCATCCTTGTGGTACTCGATTGAGCATTTTTTTTGTGCTTTCTCTGTCTTGTACGCGTTTCCATGAAGTTCACCCTGGCTTTTTGCACCGCACATATGCTTTAAGATTCTTATGTAACCAGATTTGCCAGAGCCGTTTAATCCATAAATTACAGCAAGGTTCTGACCCGCAATCTCCAAGGGTTTTTTTGGAGATAAACAATTAATACCTTCAATGCTCCCAATTGACTTCAGCTTCAACTCGCCACTAGAAGATTGTTTGGAATATAGAGAGTTAATTTTATAATCTGTTTTACCAATCTTATTCGCAGCTTCATGTACACAAGATTGATAAAGTTCCTCGTAATCTTCCTCATCCAACTGCCCTTTTTGAATTAAGCGGCTAGCCGCATCCTGTAGCCAAATAGGACGTTTTTTAATCCATTGATTTAGTCTACTTAATTCGCTCATGTATTGACCTTTAATTTTCCTGTTAGTAGTTCCTGCATCAGTCCACGTTTTTGTGTGTGGTATCTATCAGTGAGGAGTTTAAGTATGTCAATTTCTTGTCGTGCAACATTCAATGTGTTGGCAATCTCCACTTGGTGATTGAGAGGAGGGTACGGGATTTTAATTGTCTTGAAGTCATCAAAGTTTATCTGTTTTCCGTCCCGAATCCCTACGACTGCCAACGACAAATATTTCTCGATAAAAATGTGAGACTTGAAAAAATACTTGTAAAAATCATCGGCCATTTCCCGGATCGGTGTCAGAACGGTATAAGCAGGACTTATGACTCCCCTGTGATCCGAGTACTCAATGCCACCTTGGAAAGAACGCAGGCTTATCGTGAAGTTGCCGGGTTCTACGAGTTTATAGCCTTCTATGCTTCCAGATGGCGACATTACTCGTCCTTCCAATGTGCTTCGCGGCACAACGCCTTGAGCCTGCGTGGCTGAGAGGAGTTGTTCATCGACATATCCTCTCCTTGAAAGACTCTCAAATAAATCCATACTTTTGTAGTGCTTCCACTCTGAACAGTTGTTTGCAATGAGGGTTTTTAGCAACCACTCAAACCGCTTCTGTTTAACGGTAATGAGCGTCTCTGTTTTTTCAATCGCTGTATCCCAGATTTCAAGCAAGGAAGCAATGGCTTTTTGTTCTGGAAGTGGTGGAAGCTGAACAAAGACATTGCTCAATAGGTTGGTATTTATTGAAGGCATGATCCCGCCTACAGCAATGCTTCTCATGTGATGCCTGAATTTTTTTGTGTGAAAAAAAT
>JAPORV010000221.1 GCA_026710055.1 Aestuariivita sp. | reverse complement strand
CGTTCAAAGCTGTCGGTCTCTCAGGTCCATTATTATGGTGCGTGCGGAGGCACACTATGACATATTAGCCACATAAATCAACCAGTCAATCCATATCAGAGATAAGGTGCGCCCACCTGCAACGCCAACCGTGTGGGCTCTGCGGAGCGTTCCTCTCCTTTGCGCGGGCGCCCGCGCCGATGGCGTTTAGTATGAAAAAACATGTTCACCGATTACCGATTAAGAGCGGCGAAAAAGCACTGGCGCTTTTCATTTAAGGGGCTGGATTTCGCGCTCAACGCAGGGACTCATTCCCTTTAACATTGGTTCCAAAGATATGATATACATAAAGATAAGGGCATGTCGTATACTCCTCTCTATGTTGTGTAGTCCTTTTTTCATATATGAAGAAATGTGACATGTTCTTTTTTTCAATAAAAGGCCCGAAAGCGGGAGAACCTCGGTTAAATGCAGAGTTTTGCAAGTACCTTCTCAGCTATTCTCACTAGAATATTTTTTCTTTTATTTTCATATAGTTACGCAATTTAAAAAAATTATTTTTCTTAAAATTGCTGCACCAAAGTTGAGACTTTAATGTTATCTTTGGAACATTTTTTCTAGTTTTCTTAGAGACTTAGAGTTCGAATGACACTCGTTACTATTCACCCAAGTTAGTGGGAATTACTAGTGATATGGTTAATCAACCCGATATCGCTCCTGATTTGCCCGTCTTTCACGCTGATTGAGGTTGTTTGGCCAATATGATTTCATCTTTGTAAAGTAATGTATATAAGCTCTCAATTTTTTTTGAAACTTTGTTTAAAAATGTTCTCAAGTCAAAATATAATAGAGGATTGTAAACACAGTGGTGGCGACACCTGCAGCTACTCCCGCAAGAATATCATCTAGCATTACGCCTAAAGCATCTCGCCTCTTGTCTGCCCACCCAATAGGTCCTGGCTTAAATATGTCAAATATACGAAACATCAAAAAAGCAATAATCCAGCTCGGCCATAACGACAGAATATCAATACTATAAAATGTTGCGGCCCAAGATAATGACCATAACGCCAACCATTGTCCGGTAACTTCGTCTATGATAAACTCAGGATAGTCCTTTTTTGATTTCCCTTTTGTAGCAGTGGCAATCGCCCACCAACCGATCATAGCAATAAATAAGGTCATGCTTGCGAGTGCAATAAATCCACCGTAGATATGAATAATATAGGCTAGCGGTAGCGCAACAACTGATCCCCAAGTACCCGGTGCGGGGCGGAGATATCCAACATAGAAAAAAGTTGCGATAATAGACGCTATCAACTTGGAACCATTGTTACTGTTGCTAAAGAAGCAATTCCTTCTTTTCGCCCAGTAAAGCCAAGTTGTTCTGTTGTCGTTGCCTTTACCGAAATTTGTTCAACATCAATATCCATAATTTGTGATAGACTTACGCGCATTTCAGCAACATAAGGGGAAATTTTTGGAACTTGGCAAATGAGTGTGCAGTCAACATTACCAACGCGGTAGCCTTGTTTAGCTGCCAATTGAATGGAGTGCTTTAAAAAAACTTCGCTAGCTACATTTTTCCATTTTGCATCAGACGGTGGAAAATGAGTGCCAATATCTCCTAATGATAGTGCGCCATAAATTGCGTCAGTTATCGCGTGCATGCTTACGTCTGCATCAGAATGGCCATCCAGCCCAAGTTCAAAGGGGATTAAAACACCACATAGAATTAATTTACGGTCAACACAAAACTTATGTACATCAAAGCCATTTCCTAATCGAATATCCATGTTCCCCTGTAAATTTCTTTCAGCATGAAAAAAATCCTCCTCAGTTGTTATCTTTAAATTAAGATCATCACCTGAAACGATCGCGACCTCAAGTCCAGATGCACGGGCAATTTCCACGTCATCAGCTGCATCTTGATGATAATTTTGATATGCAGTTAATATTGGGGCTAAATGAAAGCCTTGCGGGGTCTGCGCCCTAAATAAATTGGCTCTATTTTGGTGTCCCAAAACCATACCGTCTTTTCCACGCCATAGCGCATCTACAAGCGTAAGCCCGGGCGCTGCGGCCGGATAATTTTCTAATGCAATGCAAACGTTACTAATAATTTTGTCAGTGACACAAGGACGTGCAGAATCGTGAATTAACACGCACTCAAATCTCTTTTCAAGCGCTTGAAGTCCTGCAAATACAGAAAGACATCGCGTTTCTCCCCCGCAGACTACCTCGGCAGACGGGTCAGATGGCCAAGGCTTTGATGCGAAATCTTCAGGATGCACAACGAGTACTAAATGGCTAATATGCGGATGCTGCGCAAATTTATCCATGCTATGCTTAATGACGGGTTTTCCCGCTAAGTTACGCCATTGCTTGGGTTTGTCTTTCCCAGCTCGAGTGCCGCGACCAGCAGCGAGAATGATTGCAGCAGTTGAATCCATTTTGAACTTGTCTCTTAGCTTGTATCATGGTGTTAACAAAAATTGATGAACTGGTAACTAAATCTGCAAAAAATTTAGTCAATTGCTAAATTATTAAGCAAAAGTAGGTTCAATTCAATAAATTTTGGTGCTATTTGGTATTAATAGTTTATGCATGGTTTCGTCAGTCATCATTTTTCTCTTAAGTTGGTTAGTTAAGAGCGTCAGAAATTAAGCGGAAATTAAATGCTTTTTGTACCAAAATATTGGGTTGAAAATGCACATTTTCGCCTGTTCTTTCCTAAAAAAAGATTATGATAATTACCTTAATAATTAAGTCGTTTTTTATAAAGTAGGATGATGTTCGTCAATATAACTATTCCTAAGGTGAACTTGGTGATGGGTTATCAGTTTCTTTATGTTGGCTTAGGTGACTGTGAAGAAAAAAATTAAAAATTTAATTTGGGCATCTTTGCCAATTCCTATATTTTTGATTGACTTGAAGAGTCAAATCGTTGACGTGAATTATGCTGGTGAGAGCTTCATTAACACATCTGCGCAATCGGCAAAGGGCGATTATATCTGGAATAAAGTAAAATTGGATTTGTCTTTGAAAGCACTGTTAAAGCGGGCTAGAGAGGATAAAACGCCAATTTTTGTTAATGATGTTGACATTTTGGTCGTTAATAGAATTTTAGAATGTTCATTAAAAATAGCACCAGTCTTAGGTGTGGATGACTTGATGCTAATTATGATTTCTCCCAGGGAATTGGCAAGCCGGAGTACACATATTCACTCACCAAATTCAAATACTCAGTCAGCAATTGGAATGGCTGAAATGCTCGCTCATGAAACAAAAAACCCTCTTGCGGGAATTATCGGAGCCGCACAATTGCTCAGTATGAAAATAGGTCCAGAGGCTTATGAATTATCCGATCATATCGTCAGTGAAGGTCGTCGCATAGAAAAACTTCTTGGACAAGTTGAACAGTTTGGTAATTTACCTGCACCAACTTTGACAGCCATTAACATTCATGATGTCTTAGATCGCGCGAAGCAGTCGGCTCATTTGGGGTTTGGATCAAATCTCACGATTTTCAAGGAGTATGACCCGTCACTGCCAACTGTCATGGGTGATCCTGATCAGTTACTACAAGTTATTTTGAATCTATTAAAAAATGCGTCAGAAGTTTCATCAGAACAAAGCGTTACAGTAACATTACGTACCTTTTTTGAACATTCATTCAAGTTGCGGCGACGTGACAGCGCGGATGTTTCTTTACCTCTTCAAGTGGAAATTATTGATGATGGGCCGGGCATTGAAAGCAGCATAATAAAAAGTATTTTTGATCCATTTGTATCCAGTAAAAAAAATGGGACTGGTTTAGGTTTGGCTTTGGCAGCAAAAATTATCTCGGATCATAATGGCTGGATTTCGGTCACTTCGGTGCCAGGAAGGACAGCCTTTCGACTCTCATTACCGCGTGCATCAGTTTGAGTATTTAAAGAAAGAGGAGTAGAGAATGGATGGTACAGTTCTTATTGCTGACGATGATTTAACGATTCGGACTGTGCTCGCTCAAGCTTTTTTCAGAGCAGGATGTAAAGTGCATGCCACATCATCGCTTGCAACGCTAGACCGTTGGGTTAAGGAAGGACGTGGGGACTTAATCATATCCGACATTATTATGCCGGATGGTAATGGCTTAAAAATGTTGCCAAAGATAGCAGCAAGTCGACCCAATCTACCTGTTATTGTCATTAGTGCACGCAATACTGTGATCACAGCTATTCAAGCAGTAGAAGCAGACGCCTTTGATTATCTTCCCAAACCGTTTGATTTACCAGAATTGATGAAACGTGCTTCACGCGCCCTTGAGAAGATTCCTCTTTCAAAAAAATCAAAGTCAGAAGAAAAAAAGAGCGACCAGAGCGAAGATCTACCGTTGGTTGGCCAAACTGAAGGTATGCAAAAGCTCTATCGTTTGCTGGCACGGATTATGAATACTGATTTATCGATAATGCTATTTGGCGAAAATGGCACCGGTAAGTCTCTTGTTGCGCGAACAATTCATGATCTCTCTAATCGACGTAGTTTGCCGTTTATTTCAATGTCAACAGAGGAATTAAATCACGTTGATGTGCCATATCAGATATTAGAAAAGGCGAAGGGTGGAACAATTCTTATTGATGATCTTACCGGAGTTCATGGGTTGCTTCAAGCGCAAATTGTTCGACTGATTGATGCAGCAAAAGAAAGCGGGACCCGTTTTATCGCAACAAGTCAAGTCAATCTCAACAACAAAATGTCAGATGATCGAATTCGCGAGGATTTATTCTTCCGGCTCTCTGGTACGCAGATCAATATTCCTGCGCTTCGGGATAGAGCACAGGATATTCCATTACTTGTTGAACATTTTCTGGTCAAAGCAGAACGAGAGGGACGATCAAAGCATTTCTTTAATGAAGAGGCTATTGATCTCTTGCGTCTGTATAGTTGGCCTGGAAATGTTCGCCAGCTCGAGAATGTTGTCAACCAACTCGTTCTTTTTAGTCGTTCAAAAGAAATTTCTCGGACTGAAGTTGAAGATGCTATTGGTTTTAGGCTTGAATCTGATACAGTGTTGGATTTTGATGCGACAGAAAGGTTGTCAGCGTTAGTTGCACGACATGTACAGCGCTATTTTGCCTTTCATGGAAAAAATGTTCCTGTTGCTGGTGTTTACAATAAAGTTCTCTGTGAAGTTGAAACGCCACTGATCGAGATTGCGATGAATGTATCTGGTGGTAATCAAACAGTTTGTGCCAAGTTGCTTGGTATTAATCGGAATACTCTGAGAAAAAAAATCGCGGATTTAGACATACAAACGACACGAAGACGTAAATTGTAGATGCTATTAAAAAGGCTCTCATGCGTAAATTTGCTTTTGGCGTGGAGGTGTTGCATAATTTATTGGATGTTATTGTACAGAGCGTATGACAATGAGGATATGCTGTGACCACATTAGTACAAAAAAACCGACTGATGCCATACATTAAACATTTTATTGGGTTGCGTCCGGTACGCAATACTGTGACGCTTGGTCTTGTCGTACTTGGCCCATTATTGGTGCTGGTTACTTTTTTAACAATTGGAACTCTGGATCAAGAGTCGATCGCCGTTAGTTTTCGTTTAGTCGTACTGGCTGATCTGATTTATGTTCTGTTGGTTGCGGCTATGATTTTGACATCGGTTGTTAGGCTTGTTGCCGCACGACGAGCTAAGTCAGCCGGATCACGACTACATTTAAGATTAACGCGTACATTCGCAATTCTCGCACTTATTCCAACTATTTCGGTGGCTATTTTCGCCGGGATTACTGTCAATGTTGGACTTGAAGGATGGTTTTCTGAACGCGTTCGTCAGGTTGTTAGTATTTCTGTTGTGGCGGCTCAAGCGTACAAGCAGGAACAAAAAGAAGATCTTACAGCGGATGTTCTTGCAGTGGCGACGTTTATTGATAATCGTAAGCGTCAGAGTTTTATAGGCGATGCTGAAGCGCGCGAAATACTTACACAAGGACAACAACTTATTCAGCGTGGATTGCGCGAGGCATACTTGATTGACGGGACTGGTGCGATTCGTGCGCGAGGTGATCGTTCGTATCTTTTTGATTTTGAGCAACCTGATGGGAGTCAAATTTCCCAAGTGATTGAGAATGGTATTCTCATTATTGAGGATTGGCGTAATGATGAGTTTCGCGCACTTGTTCAGTTAACTGAATTTGTAGATCGTTTTTTGTATGTTAGTCGGGAGGTGGATGGTGAAATTTTAAATTTATTAGATGATACACGAGAGACTGCGCGGCTTTATCAACAATTAGAAAATGAGCGGGGACGCGTTTTATTTAACTTTGTAATTCTTTATTTTGGTTTTGCGGTTATTTTGATACTTGCAGCAATTTGGTTTGGTTTATGGTATGCTGAGCGGTTATCGCGTCCGGTTGGCCAATTGACAGGTGCTGCACAGCGAGTGGGTTCAGGTGACTTGGATGTTCAAGTTGTCGAGGATGATGGTGGCGATGAGATTTCAATGCTTGGTCAGTATTTTAATCAGATGACCCGACAATTAAAGGAACAAAGAGAAGCGTTATTAGAAAATAACCGGAAGATTGAGCGTCGTCGTCGATTGTTTGATAGTGTGCTTAGCTCTGTAACGTCTGGTGTTGTTGGATTAGATTCCAATGGATATGTGACATTTGTCAATAAGTCAGCGCAAACTTTGTTAAATTGGTCAACTGGTGATCGTCCTCTTGAGATAAGTGTTGCAGTTCCAGAGTTTGCAACGCTTTTTAATCGGTTAAAAGAGTCAGATATTGAAGTCGTACAAGATGAAATACCTGTCACGCGTCAAGACATTATGGAAAACTTGTTGGTTCGAATGGGAACGCGACGTCGAGATGACGGGTGGCTTGAAGGGTTTGTATTGACCTTTGATGATGTTACAGATTTAGTGAGCGCGCAGCGTTTGGCCGCTTGGGGTGATGTGGCGAGGCGCATCGCACATGAGATTAAGAATCCACTTACGCCAATTCAACTATCAGCAGAACGAATTAAACGTAAGTTCGCACCACGTTTGGGTGAGGAGAGCGATCAATTGGAGCAGATGACAGATGTAATTGTGCGCCAAACAAACGATTTACGGCATATCGTGGATGAATTTTCAAAGTTTGCCAGAATGCCAAAGCCAAATTTAACTTCGGAAGATTTGGTTCAAATAGTCGGCGATGTAGTGTTGCTACAACAAACTGCACAAACAGGTGTGAAAATTTCTTTGAACACACCCAAAACGGCTGTTATGGCGCAAATTGATGCAACGATGATTGGACAAGCAATTACAAATTTAATTAAGAATGCGGGCGAAGCAATTGATGCTCAAATAAAGTTGAAAGAGGATATCGAAATACAACCGGAAATTCAGGTTGGGTTGTCGGTTGATAATTCGTCGGTGCAAATTTCAATTGCTGATAATGGCATAGGTTTTCCTGCTGATCGATCAAGGCTATTTGAGCCGTATGTGACGACACGTGACCAAGGGACTGGATTGGGTTTGGCAATTGTGCGGAAAATTGTTGAAGAACATAGTGGTTCACTTGTTTTGGAAGATGCGCCAGTATTTGAAGGGCAACCGAAATTTGGTGCAATGGTAGTGATAACCTTACCAGTATTGGCAGTCACTTGATTAATTTTTTGGGATGAGAATCTAGCATTTAGGAACTTCAATGGATGACATACTGATCGTAGATGATGAAAGTGATATTCGAAAACTGATATCCGATATTTTGATAGATGAAGGGTTTTCAACACGTCTTGCCGGAACTTCTACCGAGGCTATGTTAGAATTAGGTAAAAATCCGCCGGCACTGCTTATTCTTGATATTTGGTTGAAGGATAGCAAGATGGACGGAATAGATATTCTCATGGAGGTTAAGCGTGATAATCCAGAAATTCCAGTTGTGATTATTTCCGGCCATGGCAATATTGAGATTGCTGTGGCGGCAATTAAGCAGGGCGCTTATGATTTTATAGAGAAGCCTTTTAACATTGATCAACTTCTTGTTGTTATTCGCCGCGCTATGGAAACGGCACTTTTGCGCCGTGAGAATGTTGCATTAAAGCGTCACGAGAATAGTCAGGGTCCGATGATTGGAGAGTCGAATGTATTTCGAACATTCGTCAACAAGCTTGATAAAGTTGCAAAGTTTAACAGCCGGGTATTGTTAATGGGCACTTCTGGTTGTGGGAAGGGAATAGCGGCAAGGTACATTCATGCAGAATCGCATAGGGCTACTGGACCATTTATTGTTGTAAATTGCTCAACAATCAATCCAGAACTTATGGAGCATGTTCTCTTCGGGCACGAGACTAAGGACAAAGAGCCTGAGCGTGGATTGCTTGAAGAGGCGCAAGACGGGATGATTTATTTTAATGAAGTGGCTGATTTACCGCCTGATATTCAACGTAAAATCTTGCACGTATTGGTTGATCAAACGGTATGCAGAATCGGTGGTAATGAAAAAATTAGCGTTGATTTTCGCGTTGTTTCATCGACAAATCGTGATCTTGAGGAACTTATTGAAAGGGGTAGCTTTAGAGAGGATTTGTATAATCGGCTAAGTGTTGTGCCGATTTCAGTGCCTTCGCTGGCAGAACGATATGATGATATTCTCTTATTAGCTGAGCATTTCATTCGAGAGTTTTCTGAATCACAAGGTTTGCCCAAACGGTTGTTGAGCGAGGGCGCAAAGTCGCAATTGCAAACAATGATATGGCCGGGGAATGTGCGTCAACTAAGAAATTTGATTGAGCGTGTTTTAATTCTTGGTGAAGAGAATGGTCATATTGAAGTGCACGAATTATCATCGGGTAAAGATAAGCACTCGATTGATGGACGTGTGACATTATCCGATTACCTTATTTCTTTGCCGTTACGAGGCGCGCGTGAAGCATTCGAGCGGGAGTATTTTCTTACTCAAATTAGTCGGTTTGGCGGTAATATTAGTAAAACAGCCGAATTTGTGAGAATGGAACGCAGTGCCTTTCATCGGAAAATGAGACAGCTGCGTATTGAGACGAGAGTTAAGGCAGGTGCTCGTGTTGCAAGTATCGTGGAGCAAGACCAAAATTTACGTGATGCGTATGTTGATGAGTCTTTAGATAACTAATTCGATAGAAATCAATATGGTAGATTTCGCGAACAACCCCCTTGAGTATGAATATCACTATTCATAACACAGATTACGACAATGTTTTACAAGTTTTGCAAAAAGATAGCATACCCAGTATAATTTAATCCGGTTAAAATGATTTTAGAATTTGATAGGAATAGAGTTAATTTTAGTCGTTTTTTAAGAGCTTCTCCATTCTTCAAATTCTTCCAACGCGCATTCTTCTGGCGGGAACAAACCAAAAATAGAAGCGCCTCCGGCAATTTTCTGAGATACAAATTCTTCAAATTGCGTCTGTAACCATGCTTTTTCTGCAACTTTATTGGCAATTTTTTGAGGAATAATGACAACCCCTTCAGCATCGCCTACGGCAATATCGCCCGGGAATACAGCCACATCGCCACAACCAACAGGTAAATTTAAATCAACTGGATGTAAAGTAATTGGACTTGATGGCACAGCTGTTTGACGATGATATGCAGGGAAATTTAATTTGACTATGTCTGGTGTATCACGAAATCCGCCATCGGTCACCGCAGCTTTAACCCCTCTCTGCTGTAAGCGTGATAACATTATATCGCCTGCTGATGCAGACCGACAGTCTCCATTCGCTGCGACAATTAAAACAGCATCGCGTGGGCACTCTTCAATCGCACGGCGTTGCACATGTTTGGAACTGGCATAGGTGGCCATGGTGTCAATATCTTCACGGGCGGGAATGTAACGTAATGTAAATACGGGCCCAACAAAGTGCGCCGCATTTGGGTTAATTGGTGTTACACCTGAAATAAACCGCGTGCGATAACCTTCTTGAAAGAGAACAGTTGTTAAAGTGCTTGTGGTAACCTTACTGAGACGTTCGAAACTGGTCTTGCTAAGATTTTTCACGCTTAAATCTCCTAAATTGAATTGGTATCATAAAATTGACTACTTTTGAGATTTAGTGGTGGCTAGGTTTTTCTTTTTGAGTTTGAATAATGTTTCTGCGAAGTGGAAAGATCTCAATTTCCATCTTTTCATAGACTATTCCCCATATTCCCTTGGGAAGCTTGATCATCATCAAAATGGCAATTGCTCCGAGTGCCATCAAATAGTAGGTCCCAAAGTCTGCCAAGTAATATCGCAATGTAAAAAATACAAATACGCCAATGATGACGCCTTCTAATCGCCCAATTCCGCCGATTACCACAATAAAAATAATACTCGCTGTCCATTCATTAATATCATAGGCAGCTGTAGGAGAAATTCGCAATTTTCCTAAAAATAAAACTGATCCGACCATTCCAGCAATAGCGGCGGCCAAGAGATATACGGCAAATTTGTTGCGAGTAATGTCGACGCCTAAACTGGCTGCTGCTGTTTCATCGTCACGCATTGCTGTAAGAGCAAGGCCTCGTGATGATCTAAGCCAGAAATAAGCTGTTGTAAAAGCAACAATAGCAATAGTAAGTGCTATCCACCAAAACAAAGCAGCACGTTCTGTTGAATTGCCAAACGATTTAGCAACAGCCGTCGGGAAACTCATACCAGAACCTGCGCCCAACCATACAGATTGAGCCGTGAGTAATAAGAATATTTCGGCAATTACCCATGATCCGATTGCAAAATAAGCTCCATTGAGCCGAAATAAAATAAATCCGACTGGTATAGCAAAAAGTGCGGAAATAATACCAGCTGACAAAATAGAAGGAATCAATGGTAGTCCACTGAATCCAGCTAAAATAAATAACGCATAACCACCAATTCCAACAAAAGTCTGCTGTCCAATTGACATAACACCCGCATAACCAGCAAGTAAATTCCACATCACAGCGAGTGCCATGTAACCTGCCATTTCGGTGGCTAACCTCAATGAGGCTTTTCCCAAAAAAGTAGGTAATAGGATTAACAGTATCAGCATTACCACGCAAACGAAACCAATGACATAATGGTAGTTCTTAGTGCGGGTAACGGAATAAGTCATAATCAGCGAAAACCTTTAACGAAGATCGGTCTAAGAACTAGTATAATGACAAATACAATGTGACCCGCTAAAGTTTGCCAGGCTGGATCAAAATAACCGCCGAGAGCTTGAGCAACACCGAGAATAATGCCGCCAACTAATGTGCCCCAAATTGAGCCAATTCCTCCGATCACAACAACTTCAAAAGCGATTAATAAACGCGAAGGTCCAGACAAAGGCGTAAAACTTGTCCAAGCTGCAAATAAAATTGCAGCGATGCCGCATATGATCATAGCGATTGCCATTGCAATAGCAAAAATATGCTCAGTTTTCACCCCCATTAGTTTAGCAATTTCTGGGTCATCAGTTGTAGCACGCAATAGCCGCCCCAATCGTGTATGGTAAGATATAAACTGCAATCCGGTAATTACTGTAACAGCTATCAGAAAAATTAAAATGGCATACCAGCCCATAGCAATTCCTCCGATCTCCACGCTCATTACTTCAATTGCTCCAAAGTCTAATTTTCGGTTATCAGCAGTGAAAATTTGTAATAAACCGTTTTGTAAAATGATCGAAAGACCAAAAGTAATTAATAATGGCGGCAATACGTCGGGTCCGATAGTTTTGTTCAAGAGACTGCGCTGGATTGCGTAACCAATTACACCCATTGCAAGTGGAATAATTACCACCATTAGCCATAATGGTACGGTCAAAGTAGACACAGTAAAAAATGCTAAAAAGGATCCCAACACAATAAGATCGCCATGTGATAAATTCACAATGCGCATGATGCCAAAAACAAGAGATAATCCAGCGGCAAATAAGGCATATAGTCCCCCAATGAGTATGCCCTGTACAATTGAATTTATTAGCTCAATCATTCTTTTGCCCCCAAAACGCTGCTTCAACATCCTCAAAGGTGATGTTCTTGCTTTGACCTTGGAGATTTATTCTTCCTTCAAGAATGCAATAAACATAATCGGACAGCCTCAACGCTCTGCGAACGTCTTGTTCTACAAAAATAATACTAACACCGCTTTTTTGAATATCAGGAATTGCCTTCGCAATTTCATTTACGACTTTCGGTGCTAGTCCGAGGCTTAATTCATCAAATAAAACAATACGCGGATTAGACATGAGTGCTCGTCCAATCGCTACCATTTGTTGTTGACCACCAGATAATTCTGATCCAAGATGATACAATCGCTCGCGAAGCACTGGGAAAATTTGCATCACTTTATCTTGCGACCAAACACCTTTCCTACCTGATTCTTGTCCCATCTGTAGATTTTCTTTGACAGAAAGGCTTGGAAATAAACGTCTTCCCTCTGGTACGGATGCAATACCTAGCGATACCACATCATTTGCAGGAAGTCCACCGATGTTTCTTTTGTTGTATTTGACCGCTTTTCTTGGCACTGGTAGCCATCCGGCAATACTGCGAAGAAGTGTAGATTTTCCTGCACCATTAGGACCGATTAATGCAATCTTTTGACCTTCGTAGAGACAAATTGAAATGTCAAAAAGGGCCTGGAAATCACCATAAAATGCGTTGAGTTTACTTATTTTCAAAAAGCTCATTCCGGTGTTCCCATATAAATCTCTTTGATCTTCGGTAATTCAATAACATTGTGTGCGATTCCATCGGCAATTTTCTGCCCTTGATCAATTACGCAAAGACGATCGACAACCGCTAATAACGCATGAACAATGTGTTCAATCCAAATAATTGTTACACCAAGTTCATTTACTCGCCTAATGGTTGAAATCAAATCCTGACATTCAATATCCGTCAAACCTCCTGCTACTTCATCAAGAAGTAGTAATTTCGGACTTGTGGCGAGAGCACGCGCTAATTCAAGCCGCTTGCGGTCAAGTAAGCGTAGTGAACCTGCTTGTTCTTGTGCTTTTTCGATTAAGCCCGTTTTTTCGAGAACCAGAAAACATTTTTCATAAACAATGCTTTCGCGAAAGCGGCCGCCAAGTGTCGCACCAACAAGGACATTTTCAAAAACACTCATACCGTAAAACGGGCGTGGAATCTGGTAAGCACGCGCGATGCCGATTGCACAGCGTTTTTGTGAGGTAAAGACAGAGATTTCGCGATTATTAAAAAAGATTTTGCCTCGTTGCGGAGTTTTTGACCCCATAATAAGATCAAGTAGCGTGGATTTGCCTGCACCGTTAGGGCCAATAACTCCGACAGCTTCGCCTTCGAAAACTTCAATTGATACATTATCTGGTATCGTTAATGCGCCGTATTGGAAGCTTACGTTTTGAAGCTTCAGCATTTTTATATATCGTGGAGCGATCGGAGGTCAGCTGTTAAAGGTACTGTCGGTAGAAAGTCATTCGAAATGATATCAACTTCAAATCTAAAGTCACCTCCCAAACGCCATTGTCCTCCGACCAATGGCGTGATTGAAACATTACGCCCGAAAGGTCCTTTCCTAAAGTTAACTTGTCCCAATGTGGTGATAATATCTGTAGCGGCTAAGGCTTCGTTAACTGACTCGCGATCATAGGGGTCAGATGCAGTCGCAAGTGCGTTAATCCCAACTTCAAAGACAGCATGTGTCCAACCTAACGGTGGTGTCCATGGCTTGCCGGTTTCAATTGTCCACCTTGATGCAAGTTCTGCTGAGCTTTCATTTGTGAGCGATGAAACGAAAGGAAAATTAGGTGCCCATACCACTTCCATTGTCAATCCGTCGGCTAAATCACCTAACGTGCTTACAGCCGCTGGAAATACAAGTGCTTTTGCAATTGTTGCAACTTTCGGGCGCATTCCTTGTTGTTGCGCTTGCCTCCAAAAAGTATTCCAATCTGATGGATTGAGAACACCGGTTAGGATTTCAGTATTTGCTTCTTTGAACGCTGCAATATGAGCGGTAAAGTTATCTGTGCCGTTAGTAAAAGTTCCAGGATTAATTAAGCTATAACCCAAGTTTGGTAGCATACCTGGGACCCCGACTTCTGCGTGCGACCATGCGTCACCATCTGCATCGTTTGGGAATAACCCACCAACTGTTTTGTTAGTCTTAATTTGGTTCCAAATGGACGTATATGCATTAAGCGCGTCTGCCAATCCAAAAAAGAAGTGATAAGTGTAATCAAAGCCTCTTTCTGGAGTGCCTCCACGACCAAAATACCAAGCTTCCCATGGTGCCGCTGTTGAAGCACAGGGGACTTCAGCTAGCTCGCATTGATCGGCAACTGGGTTAGTCGTATCGGGTGTTGCCGTTACAAGTAAGAGATTGACCTCATCGCTTTCAATTAAGTCTGCGGCAACACTTGCTGCTCGGCTTGATGATGATTGACTATCTTTTACAATAATTTCAATATCTTTGGAATTACTGCCAATCTGGAGGCCTTTCGCCAGGGACTGTCGAATACCATTTAGGATAAAGTTGTCGGTTTCCCCAAATACTGCCAACGGTCCTGTTTGCGGTGAAACATAACCCACTTTTAATGGACGATCTTGCGCGTAAAGCGGCAACGGAAAGGCCGTGGTAGCAGCGGCTGCTAAACCGCCTTTTAAGATACTGCGACGTGACTTTTGGTGCATTAACTTACAATGCCTTTCAGACATAGTTTTTCTCCTCATAACAAAATTATCTCGTTTCAATAATTCTTTATTTCATAAAGATTTTACTAAAATGTCAAGTGATATTTCACAAATTGTTATTCAAAAAAGGATGGTGGCGGCGCCATTCCCCACTGCGTTGTTTCGGCGGCAGTACCCACAAAATAAACTGGTTCGTGATCATCATTGATAAGGTCAGTATCGGTATAATGCTCAACCCGATTCCCGAATGGGTCAAGCCAATAATCATAGATTAATGACCCTAAATAGTGACGCCCAACACCAGCATCTAGACACCAACCTTTCTCTACGAGGTAGTCATGACCGGAGGTAACGGCATCTAAATCCAAGACTTCATAAGAAGAGTGATGACATCCCAGTTTACGAGACTCTGATATTAAGATGCAGTGGTGATCAACATATTCTCGCCCACGATCATAACGTAAAAAAGTTCCTTTGACGTCTGGCTCTGGACCATCAGATGGGGCACAAATGTAGTCTGATGGAACAAATTCGAAATATTGACAAAACCAAGATATTTCCGGTTTCGCATCAGGAACCCAAAGAACGAAATGACCAATTCGGAGAACAGGTGTAATACTAGCTTTTTGTCTTACCGCAGTGTTGAAGCGTAAGTGTGATGATGCAAAGTTCATTTGGTAAACGCGACGTGCGGGTAACTCAGGAAGCGTTTCGGCACCATATTCCAGCCATATCTTGTGCCCATTGGGGGTTGTCAGAGTAACTCGCTCGCCTCCACCAGGTTCATTGATTTTAATAATATTAGTCGCCCCTGGAATATCGGTTGCTTTTTCCAATTCACTACGGCTGCGCACTCTGAATGCCCCACCGAGGAATTTATTTTCTTTACCAAGGCGAGTTACATGTACATGGTGTGCAGAAGAAGTCCCGCGCATATAAAGCGAGTCGTTTGTGCGTGCTGAACGTTTCATCCCAAAATCGGTTAAAAAGCGTTCCATAAGTTCTATATCGTGGCATTGATAAGCTGTATAAGCAACGTCATCAATTTTAATTCGTTTTGTCATTTCGTAAACTCACAGTCTTTGTCCAGATACATGCGATGCCCCATTAGGCATTTCTCTTCCGCCGCTTTGGAGCATTGCAAGGACTTTTTCAGGTGATGCCGGGAGTGAATGAATACGCACCCCAATCGCATCATAGATTGCGTTTGCAATAGCTGCGGCTGGGTTTACAACACCCGCTTCGCCTACTCCTTTTGCGCCGAATGGACCATGATTATAAGGGTCTTCAATCATCAGGTTTTTCAATTCTGGCACATCCATGACCGTCGGTGCCGTGTACGTAAGTAGTGTGTCGTTCAGAACTTCACCAGTTGTTTGGTCAAGAACATAATCTTCTTTTAACGCGAAACCCAACCCCTGAACGGCACCTCCTTGCATTTGCGATTCGACCAACAGTGGATTGATCGTCCGTCCGATGTCATGCGCTGCAAGATACTTCAAAACAGTGACATGTCCAGTTTCGGTATCGACTTCCACCTCTGCGAAGCCAGCCTGATGGTTCGGGTGATGAGATGTTGACAAATAAGCACCAGAAGCACTTATCTGTGATCCTATTTCCGTGAAATTATATATTTCATCATGCGCAATTTCTCTAACCGAAATAGTCGTTTCTGGATTGGTTTTTGGGAAAACTTCGCCACCTTGCACAATCAAATCTTCTTTTTTGACTTTAACTTGCCTCTTTTCAAAATGTGTGATTGCGCATTCACGGATGATATCGTTTATTTTTTTTGCGCAATTAGCGACAGCATTGCCGACAACAAAAATTGAACGACTCGCATGTGAACCAATATCAAAAAGTGTGATGTCAGTATCACCTGTGACGACCCGAATCTTCTCGTAAGGAATACCAGATAACTCGGCTGCAATTTGTGTTACTGCACCGAGAATACCTTGGCCCATTTCACAAGGCGAGATCACTAAATTCGCCGAACCGTCAGCTTGTATTTTCATAACTGCACTTGAGTGTTCCAATAAAAAACCTCCTGCACCTGATGCGTGATTGAGAATTGACATTCCAACGCCCCGTTGAAAGCGGCCTTGACTCTTGTCACGATTCCATCCTTTGAATTTTTTATTCCAACCGAATGCTTTAGAACCTTCATCCATACATTCTTGAAGTCGTGTATGTTCTAGAACGCACGGCAAAAAGAAACTTTGTTCGCCTTCCTTACGAATATTTCTTGATCGAATTTCTATAGGATCAATCGCGAGTTTTTCTGCCAGCATGTCAATTGCTTGTTGTAAAACAAACGCACCTTCGGCATTGCCGTAGCCCCGAAATCCGGCAGTAACAGGCGTATTTGTATAAACGACTTTTACGTGCCCATAGACATTATCGCAGCGAAATAACCCTAGGCTTTTTTGCATATTAACAAGTGATGTTGTCGCTGAATGCGATAGATATGCCCCTGCGTCTGAAATGATATATTGTTCAATCCCTGTAATAGTTCCATCATTCAGGGCGGCTAGTCGGATTGTTTGATGTTGATCAGTGCGAGATGCGTATCCATTAAAGTCTTCTTCCCGTGTTGACGTAACGCGCACTGGTTTACCTGTTTTGCGTGCCAGTAATACCGCAATTGGTTCTAATCCGAGTGCAAGCCGGGCACCAAAACCACCACCGATAGTCGGTGAAAGCCATCGAATATCGCCATCTTCCAAGTCAGAAAAAACTCTTTCGGACAAGTGTTTTTTGCCGAGGTGAGGGCCTTGTGAGGGTGAGATTATCGTGACGCGCCCATTTTCATCAAATTGAGCAATCGCAGAATCGGTTTCCATATGAAGATGCTTTTGTCGTGAATTAACTCCAGAAAAATCCACAATGACATCAGCATCTGCGAACGCTTGTTTTGTATCGCCAACATTGAATGGATGATCCATCTCAAAAGCTATATTATTCTTGGCGTCACTATGAATTTGAGGAGCGTTAGGTTCTAAAGCCTGAAACGGATCAAAAACCGGCTCCAAGACGTCATATTCAACATCAATTAAATCGATAGCTTGTTCTGCAACATATATGTTTTCAGCCGCAACAGCGGCAACACAATCACCTCGATAACGGCAGATATCTGTTAGTATTTTCTGATCTTGTCGTTCCCCGTTATACGCAAAACTTGGCAGTGCCTCGGCCATGGTTGATCGAGAAAATTTATTTTGGGGCGCGTCTTGATAGGTTAAAATAGCGGTAACACCCGGAAGTGATTTAGCTTTTGAAGTATCAATTGCTTTAACTTTTGCAAAGGGATGTGGACAGTGAAGAAGACGTCCTTCAATTAAACCAGAAATGCGAATATCGTCGGTATAAATGGCCTGCCCGGTTACTTTTTGGGCTACATCTGGCTTTTGCAATGATTTTCCAACATACAAGAGCTCATCATCTTGGGGTTTCGTAGTATGCTCCGATTGTCTCAGAATTTGCATTTCAAGCTTTCTCATTGTGGTTATTTATTGTTTGAAGTGTAGACACTGCTTCCATAATTGCATCAACGATTTTTATGTATCCAGTACAGCGGCAAATATTGCCTGAAATTGCTATTTTTACTTCTTGACGGGTTGGTTGCGGGTTTTCACGTAAGAGTGCTTCTGCTGTCATCAACATTCCCGAGGTGCAGAACCCACATTGCGCGGCATTATTTTGTACAAATGCGGTTTGCAGTGTTGAAAGACCATTTTTTGTTGATGCTAAGCCTTCAACTGTTTCAATGTCCTTATCACGTGCTAACATTCCTAGTGTGATACATGAGCAGGTGGGTCTGCCGTTTACTAGTACAGTACAAGCACCGCAATTACCGCCGGAGCAGGCGCGTTTTGTTCCAGTTAAATTGAGGTTGTCACGGAGGATATCTGCAAGAACCATATGTGGCTCGATAACAGTGTCATATTCTTGTCCGTTGACATGGAAGGTGGCGATTGTCTTCATTTGGTGTTTTGTATTATTTGCGAGGCATCTTCAAACGGGTCTTGTCTCGATTTAGCGCGACTCGCCGCCTGAGCAATTGTATCGCGTAGCAAGACTTTTGCTTGAGCGAAACGCGTTTTCTCGACCCATTCCATGTCGGTAATTGGTTTCAAGTCTTCTAAAACAATACTTGCTGCTTCGGTAAAGAGGTCGAAAGAAGGTACTTGATTCTTCAATAAATCTTCAGCTTTTTGATATCGATGTGGACGAAAATACCAAGACCCAAGCACAATACGCGCATATTGAATTTTTTGACGATCTTGGTCAAACGCAATGCTTGCTGCAGCATTGATTTTATGTGAGTCATATGTTGTTCTGCGTGAGCGATAAATTTTTTTAAAACAACTTCCACTATCGGGCTGCGGTGGTGGACAGAATGCATGGGTTGCAAGTTCATGGTCGTGAAGGGCGTTTTTTGATGTGTCCAAATAGAAACTTTCAAGTGGTATAATTCGTTTACCATTTAAACCAGTTGTATGAATTTCTGCATTGAGTGCCATCGCGGCGGTTGGTAGGTCATAATAAGGGATAGCGCTACACAGGTTGCCAACGATGGATCCCATATTGCCAATATGCGGTGGATAAAGTTGCTCTATTGCTTCGTGAAGCGCGGCAAAACGTTTTCCTGCCCATATATCGGGTAACAATGTAGCCGCGTGGACTCTTGCGCCAACAGTTAGCCCTTTTTTTGGATGCGCATAAAATTCGTTGAGACCCTCAATTTTATTGATTGAAATTAAACAACTGTCGCGACGTTCACGACGGCGCAAAGCGGGTACTAATGTACAGCCACCCGCTAGATAGGTGCCAAAACTATCACGACTTAATTGAATGGCGTCTGAGATAGATTGCGGCTCATAATAGTCAAAAGGTAATAGTACTCGTCCCATTTTTTTCAAGTTAGTCAATAAATTCGTTTAGTTCATAATACTTCTTTTAAGCGTCAGAATTGAAATAGGTCAAGTGAAATGTTACAAAAAATTTTTACTTGCAATTTGTTAGTTATTAAGTCAAGAAATTATGAAGTTCATTGATAGAAGACGCTAAGGTAATAGTTATTCCGCATCAAGCGGTCTGACAAATTTATCTGAAAACCGAGTTTTCCGTAGAATGAGGAGACCTGCATGACGCTTGAGACACATCAAAATTGGCGCAAAATTGTAGACGATAGTCAAGAGGACCCTAACGGTTGGATTGTGTTCCCTAACGGCCTTAGACAGTATTTTTTGTGGAAAAATGAAAAAACAGGAGCTTCAATTGCGATTTTGGATTTCCCAAAGGGGGTTGGAATACCTGAAAAGCACTCCCATGCTTCAAATCAATTTATGATTTGTATGGAAGGAGAGTATCATTACACAGATAGTGAAATTGTACTAAAGCCAGGTTCGGTTTATGGTAATCCTAAAGATCATCCGCACGGTCCGACCCTCGCAATAGAACGATCAGTTTTGATTGAGTTTTATGATGGACCACATTACTATGAAAAGCCTTCATATCATTCAGATGAAACATTTAAAACCACTCTAGGTCACAGCCGCAGTTAATTTTTTTTAAGTAGTATAATGTTTCGAGGTAATTTTTGGGGATCATATAGAGTGATTTATTGAAGTTTATAAACGGTATAAACTGCGCGCTGATTATTGTGGAATATTTATCCAACTTCAACATTGATCATTTCCATTAAATTATAATCGTTTGAATTGATCGCGCTGACTCAACACACTTATCACTTTTGCGAATGTTGTATTGGAATAGGAAATACGACGAATAGAGTTGGAATGTAGCATATGGATATACGTAATAGCGTGGATCTTCCTTATAGCCGTCAAATTGTGTGGGACGGGCTTAATAATCCCGATATTCTTCGTGTTTGTATTCCAGGTTGCGAGAGTTTTGATCAGTCAACGTCAAACTGCTTTAATGTCGTCGCTGTATTAAAGGTTGGTATGATCAAAACGAGATTTGAGGGCGAAATAAAACTTGATGATATTAATGAGCCCAATAGTTATCGGATTGCCGGTATGGGTAAAGGTGGAATTGCAGGTTACGCATCTGGAAGTGCTCACGTTTGGCTTGTTGAAACAGTCGATGGCACTTGTCTAAATTACGAAGTGAAAGCTGATGTTGGTGGCAAAATTGCTCAATTAGGCAGTCGCTTGATTGATATAATGTCGAATCAAATGACGAACCAGTTTTTTGATTCATTTAAGACAGCTTTAGACCAAAGCCAAAATATCGAAGGTCTTGCAATAAAATCGAACGTCAGTGACCATCAAATCGATGTGCAGTCAAAATCAAAGAATCAAGTGTTGATTGGAAAAGAGTCGAAAAATGATTGGCTCATACCATATTTTGTTGGCTTGGTTTGTGGAATACTGATTGGTGGACTTGCCATAATGACGATTGGGTAGTTTGCAAATGGGATTACACACAATTCGCTTGAATATTAATGGGCAGCTAAGGAACGCTTCAGTGCGGTCAAATACGCTATTGGCTGATTTGTTGCGTGAGGATTTTCGCCTGACAGGTGTCCATATTGGATGCGATACATCACAATGTGGTTGTTGTACGATACATCTTGACGGGGAGGCAATTAAGGCGTGTAGTATATTAGCTGTTCAGGCACATGATCATTCAATCATTACGATTGAAGGGTTAGCGTCAAGTGATGGCAAATTACATCCTGTCCAGCAAGCTATGATTGATTGCCATGGTTTACAGTGCGGTTTTTGTACACCTGGCATTGTAATGTTGCTTGTGGATTTCCTACGAAAGTTCCCAAATGCGGACGAATGGAGCATTCGGCGCGCTCTTGACGGAAATTTGTGTCGTTGTACTGGCTATCAGCATATTATTGATGCAGCCTTGAAAGTTGTTACGAATAACAATCCCAAACCCCTAAACAGTGGTCAAGGGAGTGATAGAGAAAAAGATGTATGATTTTACATATCGGCGACCGCGTTCGGTTAAAGAAGCAGAGGAATTTTTAAGAACGTCATTTGAACCTCAGTTACTCGCGGGTGGCATGTCTTTATTGCCGTCAATGAAAGTTCGGTTAAGTGCTCCATCAACGTTGGTTGATTTATCAGATTTATCCGAATTAAAGCGTGTGAAAGTTGAGAATGGACAATTAGAAATTGGTGCAATGATTCGACATTTTAATGTGTTAACCGATGCGAAAGTAATTGAATTAATTCCTGGATTATCTGAGTTGGCCAGTGGAATTGCTGATCATCAGGTGCGATATCGAGGTACGATTGGCGGTTCAATGGCGAATGCAGACCCAGCTGCTGATTATCCAGCAGCTGCGTTAGCACTTAATGCGGAATTTATTACTAATCACCGTCGAATTTCTTGCGATGACTTCTTTTTGGGTATGTTTACAAATGCGCTTGATGAAAGTGAAATTCTTTGTCGGATTAGTTTTCGGATTCCGCTTGCATCCTGCTATATTAAAATTCCGCACCCTTCCTCTGGTTATGCTATGACGGGCGCATTTGTCGCGAAGTACGAAGACGGTTATCAAATTGGAGTGACAGGGGCGGCCAGTACTTATTTCCGTCATTGCGATATGGAAATTGCCCTTAATAATGGAGCAAAAGCTAATGAGTGCTTGAAGATAGCGGCACCTGATAACGATTATATTTCGGATATTCATGCATCTGCAGCATATCGTCAAAATTTAGTTCGTGTTGTGATTGCTAATGCGATTGAGAAATTGCATTCACTTGATAGTTAATGTCCTACTCACTGTAGGTGTTTGTCCGTTTTAATCTTAGTAGATTTGTAATCTGCACGATAACACTAATGTGAATGATAAAAGGAGTCACTGGAGTTGATAGTGCAAAAAAAAGAAGTGCGAAAGTCACTCACACGTCAAGCCTACGAAGAAATTAAGTGGCGGATTATAGCGGATGAATTACAAGTAGGGACGCTTTTAACAAAAAATGATTTATGTGAATTAACAGGCTTTGGAAAAGCACCAATTCAAGCTGCCCTTATTGAACTTCAACATTATAGACTTATTGAAGTTGTTCCTCGTAAAGGTTTTTTTATTCGTCCGTGGAATCGGGAAGAAGCGCGAGAATTGATAATGATGCGGCGTCTTATTGAACCGATTCTGGTTGGTGAGTCGGCAAAGAAAGCGACGAAAGAAGATCTAGAGGAGTTACAACGGATTGTCGCAGAGGCAAAAAATCACGTTCGGAGTGCTAATCGCCGATTGTTAATTGAAAGTGATAATGAATTTCATGTTGGGATTTCAAGAGCGTCAGGTAGTGCTGTCGGGACAGAAGTCGTTGAAATGTTAAAGCTTCGCTCGCATTTACTTTGGCATGTAACAATTTCCAATCAGAGACAATTAGAGGTTGTTCAGTTTCAGCATGAGAAAATTTTAACAAGAATTCTAGATCGTGACTCAGAAGGTGCGGCATGTGCCATGCTTGAACATTTATCGTCACTTGAAACCGAGTAGGTGAGTAATTTGGAGAGTGAGAATAATATCGGAAAGCCAATTCCGCGTAAAGAAGATGCAAAGTTTCTGCAAGGCAACGGTTTATATACTGATGATATTCGAGAGCCGGGGCAGGTATTTGCTGTTGCCGTAAGGTCTTCGCATGCTGCCGGGCGTTTAGTAAATCTTGATACGAAAGATGCCCGATTTGCTCCTGGTGTCATTACTGTTCTCACTGGTAATGATTATAGAAATGATGGCCTTGGGCCGCTATTGTGCACTTCGTTACCACCAAAGTTTGTTCAAAATAAGCCTAATCTTGGCGAGTTCTTTCCTATTTCAAAAGATCGTGTGAATTGTGTTGGTGATATTGTTGCTATTGTTATTGCAAATACGCAGCGTGATGCACGAGATGCGGCCGAATTAGTGAGCTACGAAATCGAGGAGATTCCACCAGTTGTCTCTATTGATGATGCATTGCAAAATACATCTCATGTTGTACCTGGGACGACAAATTTAGCGTTTTTGTCTGAGCTTGGTGATCGGAAGGCGTTAAACAAGGTTTTTAATTCGGCAACTCAGATCATTAAAAAGTCAATTAAAGTTCCTCGAATTGTTGCCTGTGCAATGGAACCGAGGGCTGTTCATGCAGATTATTCGACACGCGATAACCGAATTAAACTTACCACAAGTACGCAGAGCCCTCACCGGTTAAAGCAGGCACTTGCCTTGTTGTTCAAACGATTTGAATCTGATTTTCAAGTTGTTGCACCGGATGTTGGTGGTGGATTCGGCTCAAAAGGTAATTTATCACCAGAAGAAGTGCTGATGTGCTGGGTTGCGCTAAAATTACAACGCCCAGTTTCATGGTGTCCATTCCGATCTGAGTCTTTTATATCTGACTTCCATGGTCGTGACATGCAGGGCAAAGCGCGATTAGCTATTAATGATAATTTGAAAGTGATTGGCGCTGACTTTGATATCGTGTACAACATGGGTTTTGCAGTTGGTCCGTCAGGCGGTGTTTCACCTTTACTGTGTTCGCGAATGGTGCAAGGCGTTTACGATATACCGGTTGTGTGCTCGCGTGTTCGTGGTGTTTTGAGCAATCTTCGACCAACGACATCTTACAGAGGAGCAGGGCGACCAGAGGCCACCTATTTGATTGAGGCAGCGATGGATCATGCCGCTCGAACATTAGGAGTTGATACGGTAGATTTTCGGCGACAACATTTAATTTCGGCTGAAAAAATGCCCTATCAAACTAAATTATTTGATTGTTATGACAGTGGCAACTTTCCGAAGACGTTAAGTATAGCTGAAAGGGAATTTGATGAGGTGAAGTTAGACCAAAGCTGTTTTGTCGCTGGCAAAAATAATCGGCTACTTGGACGCGGTGTTTCGAATTATGTCGAAGTCTGTGGCGTATTTTCTGAACGGATGGAGATCGCAATTGATGCCACTGGCAATGTTCGAATTACCGCTGGAACCTTAGCACACGGACAGGGGCACGAGACTGTTTTTGCTCAAATGGTTTCCGATTGGTTAAGCATGCCACTTGAAGATATTTATCTTGTGCAAGGCGATACGGATCAGGTGCATTTCGGGCGCGGAACATGGGGGTCACGTTCAATTTCGATTGGCGGCAGTGCTCTTAAGAACGCTACGGATGCGCTTCTTCAACGAGCTACTCGGCTTGCAGCGTTCTACCTGAATGTTCCTGACAATGATATTCGTTATGATAGTGGCCATTTTTCCGCGACAAGAACAAACGATAAACTTAGCATCCAAGAAGTCGCTCGAATGAGTTATAGCCGTCCTGATACTCCGATGGATATTGGCCTCGGACTTGAAGGTGTCGGATATTTTAATGCATCGCCACAAAATTATCCAAGTGGATGTCATATGGTTGAATTGGAAATCAATCCAGATACGGGTCAAGTAAAGATACTCAAATATGTGTGTGTCGATGATGTTGGTCGGATCATTAATCCTTTGTTACTTGATGGCCAAATTCAAGGGGGGTTTTCGCAAGCGCTGGGGGAGGTCTTCAGTGAAGAAGCGATATATGATTTAAACGGGCAACTATTGACGTCTTCTTTTATGGATTACGGTATTCCAAAGGCAATCCATGTCCCTCGTATTTTGACATTATTTAATAATTCACTGACTGAAACAAATCCCTTGGGAGCGAAAGGTGGGGCAGAAGTGGGGATTGTGGGAGGCGTTAGTGCATTAATGCTTGCTTTGCGTGATGCGTTAGATCCGTTGGGTATTTCTGAAATACCGATGCCCGCTACACCAGCAAGATTGTGGTCTTTGATTAATGAATCAAAATCGGCGCATAAGAGTGTTTAAGAATGTTAAGAATGGGTTGCATTGTCTTAAATTCTTATTTGGCGGGAATGGTCAAGCAAATCTGTTGACCTGTTTGCTTATCGTGATTTTCCGGAGTCGCTTGAAGGACAATTTTTTGAGAATGCTGCTATTTATGATGGTAGTGAATAGAAACAAGGTAGCATGCATATAATCTATTCATATAGCGGACAAGAAGCACATTATATCGCGCAAAATGACTCGTTTATTAAATCACGTGTTTTTGAGTTACGCAAGATTTTCGGATGACGGTGGCAAAGCGACCTGGATAGCCTTGAGAATTTTTTTAGTAATTAGTGTCTGTTAAAAAAACTCCTAAAATTCATTGGTAAAATGTTGAAAAAATCTACTTTTCTGATGCGTTTGTTCTGGCGAAGATTTCTAATATTTGGTACAATTTATCAGTTTTTATAGGATTTCCATTGAATCAGCCAATTTTCGCTGAATTAAAGAAAAGACATCCACATATTTCGGTTAAGTCAACACGTCGAAAAACATACTTTTATGCATGGTAAACTTTTGAAATTTGAGAATAATAGAGGTTTTTTCACAGACACTAATTAGTGTCGTGTCTTGTGTGGACATGGGCTGTTAGCTGAGGTTTTTGACGACGGGATAAAATAGCATAGAAATGATTTGTCCACTCATTGGAGATATAGGGATGTCTTAAACAGTGGCATTTGTGAAAAAACGAATGCACGCGAAAATAGGCATATTGAGCTTTCTGATGAATTAAATTGGGTATTTCAGAAAAGGTTATTTGTAATTAGCCTTTTTTCGCAATGATGGAGATTATGAAAAATAATTCAGGAGAGAAAATGCGGAAGAGAATTTATTGTAACCAAGTCGCTGAGCCACCTGAGAAAACATGGTCTAATATGGTTGTATCTGATGACTTTTTTTTCATTTCGGGTTTTACAGCGCGTGATAATGACGGAGTGACGATTAACGGGGCTGATGCATATCAGCAAGCAAAGATCATTTTTGAAAAAATGCAGTGTTATACAACTGCTGCGGGTGCTTCAATGAATGATATTTTAAAATTAACTATTTTTGTGACCAATATTGCTGACAATGAATCAGTATGGCGGGCAAGGGCAGAGTTTTTTGAAGGAGATTTTCCAGCTTGTTCGCTGGTACAAGTTGCTGCTCTTGCGACGCCTGAGATTTTCGTTGAGATTGAAGCCATTGGACGAATTGGATGTAGTTCATCGTATTGAATTTGATTAACTAGTGTCTGTAAAAAACCTTAAATTCGATATTAAAACGCTGAAAAAGTTGACTCTTTTGTCATTT
>JAPORV010000500.1 GCA_026710055.1 Aestuariivita sp. | reverse complement strand
AGGCAACGCCCGGCCCCAGATTGCGGCTTGCGGCGATCTTGGCAACGGAATGGTCATTGCCGTTTTCAGACTCGCCCTGGTAGGTCTCAATGCCAAGCGTCCAAGCCTCGGTTGGCTTAAACGACGCGCCAAGGCTCCAGCCCTCGCTATCCATGCCCGCCGGATTCTTTGCGTCGGCAAAGCCGCCGCCAATCGTAACGCCCCCAAAGCCGAGTTGCGCGCCGACCGCGGTAACCCGCGGCTTGTCGGAATATCCCTCAAGCTGGGCGGTGCCATAGCGTGCGGCAAGCGTGATGGTCATATCGCCCAAAGGCTGGCTGAATTTCGCGGCCATATCGATAATGTCGGAAACATCGCCTTTTTCCTCCGCTTCTTTCAAAAAGCCGGTGTGATTGGCACTGTTTCCACCGACCCTTTTACCGTCGGCGGCGTATGAAAGTCCCAGCGTCAATCCGCCAAGGCTTGGCGACTGGTAGGAAACGCGCATTGGCTCCCATTTGTCCGCAACCTCAAGGAATGTGCCGTTGGACGCCCCAGGGCCCTTGCTGACCGGAATGAAGTTGTGATGGGCGCCGTCGTTGATCCCAAGGCCGACGCTTGGCGCGGCGACCATCATGCCGTAGCCCATAGAAGAGTGCGCCCCAAGAATGATCTTGCCGAGACTGTCGCTGCTTATGGTAATGTTGGATCTGTCAACGCCTCCCGCGTCGCCTTCAAGCTCGATCGCCGCGGCAAAGGTGAGGCCGTTTTCAAGAGTAACCGACGGCTTGAAGTGCACTTCCGAATTGCGCCGCTGTCCGTTGCCGCTCATGTCAATGGATTTATTGACTTCGGCAACCGCGGTTCTCGCAAAACCGGCTGTTTCGCTTGTTGCGGGCACAGTAACGAAAAGCGTGATATCGTCGACGTTGGTCCTAGTGCCTATACCGGCGGTATTATTTGTGGCAGAGTCCAATAGCCGAACCCACCCGGCAAGGCTGTTATTTGGATTATCTTCATCTGTGGCATTAGGACCAGAACCTAGTAAAGTGATGCCGTCGGGCAAATAATATTCGGTTACAGTAGAAGTGGTAAAATCGACACTGCTACCATCTGCACTGACCAAAACTTGATTGCTTGCCGCCGTTATATCGTCGTCACTCGGTCTCTCTGAGATAAACTTCACTTTAATTTTGGCCTTTGCCGTTTTCGTGTCGGCCTCCTCTCGCCCGTCCGCATCGATTTCAATAACGGTCGACGCACCGGCGAGATTCGCCCCCGATTTCTCTATTTCAGTGCTTCCGAACACAACATGCTGGTTCATGAAGCCGCCCCATCCCAGGTTCCATTCCTGGGCGGTTGCCGGAAGCGCAGCGGCAACGCCAAGGGCGATCGCGCTTGTGCGCAAGATTTGTTTTTTCATTTTTTGCCTCCATTTCAAGATGCTGAATAAGGTTTCAATTAAGGCACTGCCCCATTGAGGACGCGGCCGGCGTGTGGAGGCGTTTAAAATGATTAATGAGATTTTATTATCGAGTCATTTCGATATAATGCAGGACAGTAACGGCTTCATTTTTTTACAAAAAATGCATATATTGATCATCTGATTTACTTTTTGGAACAAATGACTCGATAAAGTAATTCGGCACTAAAGAAAATGTGTCATTACTGCCTATGCATATTTCGGAATTTAGGTTCTATCATCAAATCTGACTTATGATTATTGATGGTAAAGGTAATGATGAAAAATAATTATTCACATTATTACAATGCCATATTAAGATTAATGCGCAATCATGTTTCCAAGGAGAGCGTATTTGTATTTGGAACCACATGCTTTGCAAAAGTTAAGCAAAATTTAAAATGTATAGCATCAACCACCCCATTTAGCTTGACATTTTGCTATACAATGACCGCCATACTCATAATTGTATTGGCATAATGCATTGGATTTGTTGCCATACTGTTGAATCTTTTAATTTGCGGTGGCCGAATGAAGTACCGTTATACGAAAAACCTTTTATTGCGAGGTACAACATGGTATTTGATGCGTCGGGTTCCGAAAGATTTCCGGTCCGTCGAAAATCGTAGAGTAATTTGGCAATCCCTAAAAACAGACTCACTTTCATACGCTAAAGAAAAATCAATTGAAATCTGGCATGCATTCACGCAAGCGTGGGAAGCAAAACTCGCAGGTCGAGAAGCAGAGGCCGAACAGTTGTTATGCTCCATTCCGGAGATTGCGAGTCGGCAAAATCAAACATGTTTTAACAAAGTCGCCACCGACAATCGTGAGGCTGCAAAAATATTGAGATGCATTGAGGCTTTGATCATGCAGAACCGAAGAAAAAATAATGATGTAAATGTAGAATATAAAAAGATCAATAGCCTTGGAGTTTCCGTTTCAGAGGCATTGGATTTATATTGGGATTTTTGTAGAGACAAAACCTGCAACAAGTCGCTTGGTCAGATAGCCCGATGGAAACGGCCACGCACTAAAGCCATAAGAAATTTCATAAATGTTGTTGGAGATATTCAGATAGATCAAATAACCCGTGATCATATGCTGGCATTTCGCCAATGGTGGATTGACCGTGTGGAGCATGAGCAACTGTCAACCGACAGCGCCAACAAAGATATGATTCATTTGGGCGATGTTCTAAAAACGGTAAATTCGCTCAAAGGCTACGGCCTCAAATTGCCGCTATCTGGTTTGTTGCTTTCTCAAGGGCACGTCAAACATCGTCCGCAATTCAGTGAAGAATGGATTCGAACAAAACTGCTGGCTCCCGGTGCATTGGACGGGCTTAATCCAGAGGCTCGCGCAATCTTCATCACAATGATCAACACTGGTGCCCGTCCAAGCGAATTGGCAACGCTGGAAGGTCAAGATATTTTTTTACACCATAAATATCCTCATATCGTCATACAGCCAAAAACTGGCCGCGAGTTAAAATCCAAGAGTTCCGAGCGAGTTATCCCATTGGTTGGGTGCAGTTTAACGGCAATGGCCGATTACACTGATGGATTTCCAAGATATAGGGACAGTCCAAGTCTTTCGAACGCTGTTAACGATTATCTTTCCAGAAAAAATTTGCGGGAAACGCCGGGTCATTCGATGTACAGCCTTCGACATTCATTTGAGGAACGTTTGCGAAAAGCGGGGATAGATGAGCGGCTAAGATGTGAACTCTTCGGCCATTCATACGGACGTGAAAAATATGGCGCTCCACGGTTGGATGAACTAACAAAAGCGGTTCAGACAATCGCAATATGAATCCCATATCCACAAACTTGGCAAAAAAATCGCGGCTTCGGTAGTATTTGCAACTTAAATATCGGCAGATTAAGCAGATATAGCTTCGAAATGATGAGAGCCCACAAAATATTACTGTGGCATATATGTTACAGTTTCATTTGCAATAATGAAGTTTTCGTAATTTGCTTTGATTTTTACAACTGTATAGATCATCCAGTAATCAGGCCGCGTCCTTCACGGCGCGGGA